>NZ_JBQCJW010000052.1:0-10754 GCF_051967575.1 Solibacillus silvestris | reverse complement strand
AGCGTCTTTAGACGTGGGCCAGTAATCCAGCGTTTCACGCGCAGAGAAAACCACCAGTTCAACTGGTGGTTTTTATTTTGAAGGGAGTTCGCATAAACCCAAAGAAGTCTGTTTCCTGCGCATTTCAGCGATTCTGAAAACGGATAAGCGGCCGCCGAACATTGCAGGGTCTTTCACGTATTTGCAATATTGTCGCTTGCATCTCGGAATTGATGTCGTTATAATGCCTAGTAGAATGATAAAGATTGAGGGGTAAATGAGATGTTACATCAGTTTTCACGAAATGAGCTAGCTATCGGTACAGAAGGCTTGCAACAATTAAAAGATACGACAGTCGCTATTTTAGGAGTGGGCGGTGTAGGTTCGTTTGCGGCGGAAGCATGTGCACGCAGCGGGATTGGCCGCATCATTTTAGTCGATAAAGATAATGTAGATATTACAAATGTAAATCGCCAATTAGTCGCATATTTATCAACGGTTGGGAAGTCGAAATCAGCTGTTATGAAAGAGCGTATTGCAGATATTAATCCAGAATGTGAAGTGATTGATATGCATATGTTTTATACAGAGGAAACATATGAGCAGTTTTTTGCGCAAGGCATTGATTATGTCATCGATGCATCGGATACAGTAATGTACAAAATCCATATTATGAAGGAATGTTTAAAGCGCAATATTCCAATCATTTCAAGCATGGGCGCTGCCAATAAAATGGATCCGACACGTTTCCAGATTGCCGATATTTCCAAAACCCATACAGATCCGCTTGCCAAAGTCATCCGTACGAAGCTTCGTAAAGAAGGCATTAAAAAAGGTGTGACGGTCGTATTTTCAGATGAATCACCAATCGTCGTACGTCCAGATGTAGCCCAATATGTAGGAAAGCCTGAAGCGGAAATCCGCAAAGCAAAATTGCCGCCTTCTTCAAATGCATTCGTACCATCTGTAGCTGGATTAATAGCAGCAAGCTGGGTCATTAATACAATATTGAAAGATATTAAAATTAACCGCGTTCAAGGCTAATGAAAAGGAGCTGTCCGGAAAAATTCGATGAAATCGATTTTTTCGTGACAGCTTCCTTATTTATAGTAGCTTAATTTGCTGAGGTCCAGGTTTCCCGAAGAATAAATCATAAAAATAATACTTTCGTTTGCTTACGATTTCCCGGTATTCTTTACTGACAGCCTTTCCCCATCTTTTCTCTATTGAATAATTTTGACCGCCTGCTGATATGTTTCTTCAATATTTTTCGTTACATGATTGTGATCATGATTGATTTTTTCTAAAACGATGCATAGCTGGTCAATGGAGTTGGTGCTTTGTTCGATGATTGCTGCAAATTCATTCGTTGCGGTTTGGATAGATTCCCCGTTTTTTTCAATTGATTTGACGCTTGTTGAAAATTGTGTTAAGTTTTGCTGCAGATTTTTCATCGCATTAAATAGATTTGTGAACATTTGATTTGATTTTTCTATCATTTGCACTTGAATTTCGACATGGTTCAACCCATTTGTCAATCGTTCAAGCGCCAGTTTATTAAAGGAATTGACTTGCGCTAAATTTTGATCGATTTTTAATACGGTATCATCTGTCATACTCGCAAGCTTACGAATCTCTTCAGCCACGACAGCAAATCCTTTCCCATGCTCCCCGGCCCGTGCAGCTTCAATCGAGGCATTCAATGCTAATAAATTCGTTTGTTCAGTTATTTTATGGATTGAGTAGGCAAATTCATTCGTTTCGGTAATTTTACCTGATAAAGAAAGGAATGTCGTATTCAATTCATTGAAAAATGCGGTAAACTGATCGATTTCCAATTTTAACTGAATCATGGAATTAGCGCCATCAACAGCACTCACACTTCCATTCTCCGCTTCTGTTACAATATAGTTCAGTTCCTGAACGATTGAGTGTAGCTCTGTATTCGTCATTTCAGTACTTTGCACAATGGATTGTACATACTCTGATTGCTTATGTGCACCGACACTGACTTCTTTTAATGAAGCAAGCATTTGCTGATGTGCTGCACTCGATTCGTTTGTGCTATCTGTGATAAGCTCCAATTTTGAAGTAATGCCTTGTACAGATGATTCTAAGCGATGATGTAATTGTTCTTCATGGAAAGCGCGTTCATTTGCCTTGACCATAAATTCCTCAATATTCCCCAGCATTTTTTTGTTTTGCCGCACTTGCAGTAAAATCGCTATAAACATAAGTGTCTGTGTAACGAAAACATTCGCCGGATCTATCGCAAAGCCATCTTTGTCCATTGTAAAGTTAAAAATCAACCCTAATGTAGAACCGATATAGCCGGCACATAGCACTTTTACCCGGTTATGGACACTGCTTAAAATTAAAACAAAAATGCTTAAAATAATTGTTGCCAATGTCACTTTATTCGTCACAATCGTACCGTAAACCGTTAAAACTCCTGCAATGATGACAACGTATGGAAAATAAGGTCGCAATTTCACGATTTTCCGCTGAAGGAAAAAGCATATAAATACAATCGTCACCGGAATTATTAACGATAAAGCAACACCAATTGGCCGATCGATAAAAAGTTGCGCAAAGCTTCCTAATATTGCCGCTGTACCGTAGACAATCATTAAAATCGTGTTTTTCTCATACAAATCTTTTGCGTTTAATTGATCAATCATGAAATCACCTTTCTTAGAAATGTCGTTATTTCGTCACACATTACACACTTTCATTAATTTATACAGTATTTTCCTTCTGTTGTCACGTCTTTTTTGAATGGCCATTCATTTATTTTTAGTGATGTTACTATTGTGATAAAATAATTATAGAAATTTAAGAGAGGGGATTAATGAATGATTATTCATCAATTGGAATATCGGGGACTTAATTTATTAGATGGCATAGGAACAGTGGAAATAGCGATAAATCCTGGTTTGGAAACGATTCATATATATGATACAAATTATATAGTCGAACCTGAATATGATTTTTCAACGGGAGGTTATACACTAAGCGAAGGCTTTTGGAAAATGGCGAAAGCGGTAAAAGAAAAACAATTTTTAAAAAATAATGATGAAAATAATTTAAATTTATGGACAGAATCATTTAAATGGGTTTTTTATAGTTCAAATCGCTCGATGAAAATATATGAAAAAGGGGAAATAGTTGTATTCAAGCTTCCTCATATTGAAAAGGATATACAATTGTATGAAAAATACTTTTCTCGTTTGAAGGAGGAATAGTTTAATGGCAAATGACATAATATTCTATTAAGAGATTAATTATGGCAAAAATATGGCAGGTTTTCAGTCATTTCTTCGTTTTTGCAGAATAATGTCTTTTTTTTGTTATAGTAGGGATACGTGTTGAATATACGTAAGGGGATGTAAGGAGGAGCGATGGAATGACAATTGAAATGAGAAATGATTTATTGAATTTGCCGAATTTACAATTAAAGATGGATACGATTGTTTTTGATAATATCGATACGAAACCAAACTGGTCAAAAGCATATGAACTGCTTGACGAATTATTGCAAAAGGTAGCGAATAATTTTAATAGTTATATTGAAAAAAGTGATGGGGAAATGCCGGCACCGACAACATATTGGACTTTATATATGGATATTGCGTCAAGGCTTTTATATTTTACAGGTTTAGCGCATTCAAATTTAATTGCGGATGATGATGTGGACGCACGGACGCATATTATCGAGCTTTATGAAATAAGTGCAAGCTGTGTGCCAAATGCTCAAATCGAAAATAACGAAGAGTTGATCTCGGAAATCAAAAAGAGTATCCAGCAGTTAAATGGACAGCAGCAAGTGGAGCTGCAAATAGCCGACAATGTTGTGCAATGTATTGAGAGATTTTATAATTTTACGAAATCATACGAATGATTCATTAAGAAAAGAGCCGGTTTCCGCTATTGTGAAACGGCTCTTTTTTGTATGCGCTTACTTTATGCCGGAAAAGTTCGCTATGAACAGCTTTGGTTAGTTTCATTTTTCATTTGCCAAAAGATTATAAGCATTCATAGTGCGGGTAAATTTAATAATATAGAGTGGTCAAAGTCTAAGCGCCGATTTGTATAATTGCTCGATTCTTTCGTGAATTGTTATGAATCGTTTGCTTATGCGTCGTCCCGGCCAATATTTGCGGCTCACACGACGCGAGTCATAAGGGCCATACCATGGTATTTATGGCCCCTTTGAGTTGGATCGGCGCTTCAGCATATTTGTTTTATGTTCGAAATGATTTGAGTTTTTCATAAATGGCTGCCATGCGTTTTTCTTCACCTGCTATAACAGGCTTATAAAATTCGGCCCCTTTGATCTCATCGGGCAAGTACTGCTGTTGAACCCAGCCGCCGAATGTGCCAATCGGGTTGTCATGCGGGTATTTGTATCCGACATGGCCAAGTGTTTTTGCGCCTGCATAATGTGCATCCTTTAAATGATTTGGAATTTCGCCTGTTTTTCCCTCATGAATCGCTGCAATCGCTTCATCGAGTGCTTTATATGCAGAATTCGATTTGTCGGAAAGGCACATTTCAACAACTGCTGTCGCCAATGGTATACGCGCTTCAGGCAATCCAAGCTTGACGGCTGCTTCGGTAGCGGCTTGTACATGTGCACCGACACTTGGATTTGCGAGCCCGATATCTTCGTAGGCCATGACGAGCAGCCGGCGACATACCGCAATCAAATCCCCGCTTTCCAGTAAATGGGCCAGATAATAAAGGGCTGCATTCGGGTCGCTGCCCCGGACGGATTTTTGAAGGGCGGATAATAAATTGTAAAAATGAGAGCCGCCTTTGTCCCCGAATACGCCTATACGTTTAGCAAGTGCGTCAATCGCATTATCGTTTAAAATGGTTACACCATCTTTTTCATCAGAAGCATAGTAGACTGATTCCAGCAATGTTAAAGCTTTTCGTGCATCACCGTTTGAAGCGTTCGCTATATTTTCGATTTGCTGTTCGGTTGCATCAATTTGTATATTTCCTAATCCGCGCTCTTTATCTGCTAAAGCATCATGAAGAAGCTGCTGCACGTCCTCGATTGTCAGACGTTCCAATTGCAGTATTTCCCCGCATCGGGAGCGGATTGCAGGATTCACATCATGGAACGGATTTTCCGTCGTCGCGCCAATAAGGACAATTGATCCGTTTTCTACATGCGGCAACAATGTATCTTGCTGCAGTTTATTGAAGCGATGGATTTCATCTAGAAATAATAGGACTTTGCCGCTCATTCGTGCATCCATGACGATTTGCTCGATATCTTTTTTCCCGGCATGTGTGGCGTTCAAGGCAAAAAAAGGCAGATTTGAACTGCCGGCAATGGCATTTGCGATTGAGGTTTTTCCTACCCCTGGAGGTCCGTATAGCAGCATCGAAGGAACATGACCTTTTTCGATCATTTTAAAAAGGGGTGTCGTCGGTCCGATTATATGCTGCTGTCCGACAATTTCGCGTATTGTGCGAGGTCTCATTTTATAAGCGAGCGGTTCGTTGTGCATTATCCTTCGCTCCTTTGCTTTTATAATAGAAAATAATAATTCATCAACATTAATGATAAAGTATTTCCGAGTGGTTTAAAAGGAGTTATGCTATAATAGGTATTATTAATGGACTAGAAAATTAGAGGTGTTACGATGAAGATTTCAACTAAAGGACGATACGGTTTAACGATTATGATTGAATTAGGAAAGCATTATGGTGAAGGGCCAATTCCATTGCGCCAAATCGCTGCCGACAAAGATTTATCAGAGGCATATTTGGAACAGCTCGTGTCGCCGCTTCGCAATGCAGGACTTGTGAAAAGTGTGCGTGGTGCATATGGCGGTTATATGCTGGCACATAAGCCAAATGAAATTTCGGCAGCAGATGTTATTCGCGTTTTGGAAGGACCGATTCAGCCTGTCGAAGGAATTGAAAATGAAGAAGCGCCTCAACGCGAATTATGGATGCGTATTCGCGACGCGGTCAAAAATGTACTAGATACAACGACAATTGAAGATTTGGCGAAATATACGAACAATGAAGTATCTGATGGTTATATGTTTTACATTTAGTGTTATTTAAAGGAGTTAGTTAGTTTGAAAAATACAATTTACCTCGATCATGCCGCAACATCACCGGTCGCACCTGAAGTCATTGACGTAATGGCAAAAGCGATGGCGGAGGAAAGCGGAAATGCATCGAGTATTCATACGGTAGGGCGGCAGGCGCGTAAAGCATTGGATGAAGCGCGTGTTAGCTTAGCAGCGCAAATTAATGCGAAGCCATCTGAAATTATTTTTACAAGCGGCGGGACAGAAGCTGATAATATGGCCATTTTTGGAACGGCATATGCCCGCCAAAAAGAAGGAAAACATATTATTACAACGCAAATTGAACACCATGCCGTATTGCATGCTTGTGAGAAGCTTGAAAAGGAAGGCTTTTCGGTGACGTATTTACCGGTCGATCAAACAGGCCGTATCCGTGCCGAACAAGTAAAAGAGGCTTTACGCGACGATACGATTTTAGTAACCATTATGTACGGGAACAATGAAGTCGGCACAATGCAGCCAATTGCTGACATTGGCGCAATTGTCAACGAGCATTCCGCTACTTTCCACACAGATGCGGTACAAGCATTCGGATTGGAAAAAATCGATGTGAACGCACTTCATATTGATTTATTGAGTGTCAGTGCGCACAAAATAAATGGTCCTAAAGGTATTGGTTTTCTATATGCAAAAACAGGAGTAAAGCTGACAAATCTATTATTTGGAGGCTCCCAAGAGAAAAAACGCCGTGCAGGAACGGAAAATGTCCCGGCAGTTATCGCATTTGCAAAAGCGGCCGAATTAGCAGTACAATCCGCACAGCAGCGCGCGGAGCAGTACAATGGCTACAAAAATATTTTAATCGAACAATTCCAAAATGGGAATATTGATTTTCATGTGAATGGACATCAAGTATATGTATTGCCGCATGTGCTGAATATTACATTCATTGGAACAGATGTAGAATCATTTTTAGTCAATTTGGATATGGCTGGTGTCCTCGTATCGAGCGGTTCAGCATGTACGGCAGGTTCGATTGATCCATCCCATGTATTAGTTGCGATGTATGGACAAGAGGCACCAGAGCTTCGTAGTTCCATTCGCTTCAGTTTTGGGTTAGGATTGACAGATGAGTTAGTTCGTGAAGCAGGTAAACGTACTGCTGAAATTGTAAAGCGGCTAACATCATAAATTTAATTAGAAAGACTTCGCGCCTTTTACGCGATTTGTCTAAGAAAAGGTGAATAGTAAATGGTAGAAACAAAAGATCGATCAAAAATCCGTGTCGTCATCGGTATGAGCGGCGGGGTTGATTCATCAGTAGCCGCATACTTATTAAAAGAGCAAGGTTATGATGTTATCGGTATTTTCATGAAAAATTGGGATGACACAGATGAATTTGGGGTATGTACAGCAACGGAAGATTATGATGATGTTATTGCGGTATGCAATCAAATCGGCATTCCGTATTATGCAGTAAACTTCGAAAAACAATATTGGGATAAAGTGTTTACGTACTTTTTAGAGGAATATAAAGCAGGCCGTACACCAAATCCGGATGTGATGTGCAATAAAGAAATTAAATTCAAGGCCTTCCTGGAGCATGCACTGGCACTTGGCGCGGATTATTTAGCGACAGGCCATTATGCACGTGTTGCGCATGACGAAAACGGTGTGAAAATGCTCCGTGGCATTGACAATAATAAAGACCAGACATATTTCCTGAATCAGTTAACTTCAGAACAACTGGAAAAGGTCATGTTCCCGATTGGACATTTACCGAAGCCTGAAGTGCGCAAAATTGCCGAAGAAGCAGGTCTTGCAACAGCGAAGAAAAAAGATTCTACAGGGATTTGTTTCATCGGGGAGCGAAACTTTAAAGAATTTTTAAGTCAGTACTTGCCTGCACAGCCAGGAAATATGGAAACGTTTGATGGTGAAGTGAAAGGTAAGCATGACGGTTTAATGTATTACACTTTAGGCCAGCGCCACGGCTTAGGCATCGGCGGCGACGGCGACCCTTGGTTTGTTGTCGGAAAAGATTTAGCGCGCAACGTACTGTATGTTGGACAAGGCTTCCATCATGAGGCGCTTTATTCAGATGCATTGACTGCAGTGAAAATGAGTTTTACGAGTGAAGTGAAAACTGGTACATTCACATGCACAGCAAAATTCCGTTATCGCCAGGAAGATTCGCCTGTAACGGTGACAATGCGTGAAGACGGTACAGCATATATTGAATTTGCAGATCCTGTCCGGGCGATTACACCAGGGCAAGCGGTCGTATTATATGACGGCGAACTATGCCTGGGTGGCGGTACGATTGACGAAGTATTTAAAAATAGCGAAAAATTAACATATGTAGGGTAAGTGATGATGGGATTGTCCGGGAAAGCTTTCCGGGACAATCCCTTTGCGACGAGGATGACCAAAATTTATGATAGTCACTAAAGAAGCAATACTATGTGACTAAGACCCGCACTTATGTTTTGAGGTGAAGATATGGATACAAATTATAATGAAATCGGGATTAAAGCATTCCAGGAAAAGCGCTATGAAGAGGCGGCACAAGCTTTTACCGAAGCAATTGAAGCACAGCCGAATGATGCGGTAGGCTACGTGAATTTCGGTACGCTACTTGCCGCAATGGGAGATATAGAACGGGCAGAACGCTTCTTTCAAAAGGCGATTACAGTGGATGAAAAAGCGGCAACGGCTTATTACGGATTAGCAAATTTATATTATGAGGCAGAGCGCTACACAGAAGCGGCAAAGCTTTATCAAAAATCTATCGACTATGGAATTGAAGGGGCAGATGCCTACTATATGCTTGCGAAATGCTTTGAACGGGAACAGCAATTCAAACTGGCATTACCCTTCATGCAACGTGCTGCAGAGCTTGCGCCGACGGATTTGCAAGTTCGTTTAGCATACGGCATTTTACTATGTTCGCTGGAAATGTTTGATTTTGCAAAGCCGGAGCTGGAATTGGTAATTGAAGAAGACTGGAACAATGCGGATGCCCATTATAATCTAGGTGTTTTATATGCTGTTTCAACATCGGATACAGAAAAAGCGAAGTATCATTTAAAACAGGCATATACTTTACAGCCGGAATTTGATCAAGCGAAGTATTTATATGATATGATTTGTCAGCGTACAAACTAACTGAAACGAAGAAGTTTTTATTCAAAGTGATGTGTTGGAAATGTTATTTTTCCGGCCATCACTTTTTTAAATTGAAAAACAAATGAAATATTTATTAATATTCGGTTTATGATATGATGGATTAAACTGACAATTATTTGAGGTGGGATTTAACATGCACGCTAAAATAGATAAAGCAGATTGTATGTTTTTAATTTCTGATGAGGAGTTAGGTCGATTTCAGCAATTAATTGATGAACTTGATTTTTTTACACTTATACTTCCATTTGTTAAAGAGTCTTACCAATGTTCTCTAATGATATTGGATATATGGTATTTAATATCAACCAAAGAAATCAAGCGCATTACAAACCCGGAAAATACGATGATTTATCCATACCGGAAATACTTTTTGGAAATAATAAAAATCTTTCAAATAAAACGCTATATTCAGCTTGCTCTATATGAAAATGAAAGATTGGCATTTATATGTGCGCTATACATTTATAAGGGAATGGACGAATTTATTTCAACTAAAATGGCATTAAATGAAGAAATAGCACCGAACTTTATCGCACTTCAAAAATATAGTCAAAAAAGTTTAAGACCTTACTATGATTCCAAATATATAGAAGTTGAAAATTACCCGAAGCAATTAGCGCTGCTGCAAAGTGCGATAGTAACTGAATTGCAATCGATTCATCGCAAGTTTGAAATGCCGCTATTATGGACGTTCGAACAGTCCATAGACGAAGCGAGTAAAATTTATGAAGCTGTATTTGGATTAATAAATGATTGGGGTGGACGCGTTCCATGATTATTTCAAACCAAATCGAACATTTGAAAAATTTGTATAAAGAGCTGAAATATGCGGAAGTCATTCAATTCGGCACGATTACATTGCCGTTTTCGCTTGAGGAAAAAAGATATGATGATGCACTAGTTTGCTATGAGTATATCGCTTCTGCGTATTTTGAAACAGGAAATTTGGAAAGTTTTCTCGTTATGATGAATGATTATGAGAAACTTTGTTTAACTTATGGAAAAGACCAGAATAAAATGATTTTTTACTATTTATTAAGCCTTTTAAATGTAATGTTTGGAAAACACGACGAATCAATCGAAGCGTCAAAAAAATCGATTAAATATGCACATTATTTAAAGCGCAATGAACTGATCGTCATTAATTATTATAATATTTCAGCCCAATTCGCCCATACAGATCAAATTGAAAAAGCGGGTATGGCAATGTGTTTGGCGAATTATTACAAAAGGGAAATGCCTTATTTAAACCCGACGATTGTAAGAGGCTATTTAGGGGCACTTTATTATTTTGCCGTAACGAGAAACAATGATGAATTCCAAAAGAATAAACAGGATTTTTCAGAACGCCTAAAAGGGAAATATTCATTCTATCATGGCAATATGTTAATTGCCGAAGCTATTTTAAAATTTAATCTAGGCTATGTACAGGAAAGTGTTTCATTTTTTGGAGGGCACTGAAAAACTTACATTTTTTACGATGAATTAGTTTTTCAAACAAAAATAAGGCCCTTTCCATTCGTTTTT
>NZ_JBQCJW010000051.1:0-12909 GCF_051967575.1 Solibacillus silvestris | reverse complement strand
CATGTCGGACACGTCCTCTCATATAAGTTATTTTACTAACTTAGCTCGATTATGTCCATGACTCTATATTACATCCAGTTGAAGCTAAATGATTCGCTTCTAAAGCTAGTAACTGAAGAACGGATTACATCTATAAAATATTTCGAGTTAGAAAACGAAATCACATTGTTGAATAATGAATTTAGAAATGATTTAAATCAAGTGAAGTGGAATCGATTATTAACTGAAATGCTTGGGGATAGAAAAAGTTACTTTAAAAAGCAAAATGAAATAATTAATATCACTATAAGTGAGTTAATTGATCTGGATGTAGAGGAGAGGTTAGCTAAATCAAAAGAGAAAGTTACGGAAAAATCGATTGAATTGGTCGCACTTGAAATTAAGTTAGCTGCACTAAAAAAAGATATTGAAGAAAAGCGTAACGAATTGAAAAAACAAATGGCATCAAAAGAAAGTGTATTGTTAGCGAGTAAAAAAATTGTGTTTGCAAAGTAAGTTAAAGAAAATTCTTATTGAAAAAATGAATTGAATAACTTAAATAACATTCGTATCTTATCTGTGAAAGACAAAAAATAATATACAAACCGTAAGTGGTGACTATAAATAGTTACCAATGTCAAAAAGATTGAATTACAACTGTTAATAAGTGATGACATGAAGTTAGTAAATGCTTAAAATCATTACTGCTACTGGGGGTTTGCATAGTAGTTTTTAGTCAATATTAATAGTAACTAATAAAAGGAACTTTATAGGAAATGTACTCTTAACAGTGGTTAAAATACAACTAGATACTCATATTGGTGACCATTAATAAGCTCTATTAAGTCATATCCTTTTAAACCTGGAGGGCTTATTACTTTAATTACATAAAAATTCTTTCAATCAAAAAGACGTACTATTACTTGGATCCTTTTAAAGAGGTAGTATAGTTCGTTTTATTTTAATTAATATAAAAGAAAGGAAAATCAACGCATCTTAATAAAAAGTAATTGAATTATTTTTAATGGTAACAAGAAAATTTTTTATCAAAAACACTTTACTTTATTTTTCGCAACTGTTATATTTGTATTAAGTTAAAAAAATCGGTTTGAACTTCAGCCCTATTTTTTTAAAAACAAATAAAAAATTAATCTAATTACTTTTTAAAGTAATTAGAATTAGGAGGTATTTATGGAGGGTTTAAATAGTTTATGGAAAGCTTTTGATGTTTTAAGAGGTGAAGTAGATACAAGGACACAAAAGAAATTAGTAACTTCAACAATGATGGTGAAGTTTTTGGAAGCTGATGATCGTTTTAAAGTTCCAAAGCTGACTAAATGGAGTAATATTATTTTTTCCAATCAGGAATTGAAAGACAATTTAGTAAAGGCCATATTAGATATTGAAAGTAAAAATCCAGAGTTAAAAGGTTTATTTGCTATACAAGAAATCATGGATTTAGATGATAAAACTGTCGAGAGATTAGTATCGCTTATCAATAAAATTCAAATTACACCAAAATTATTTCAAGACACGTTATATTTTTTAACTTCTCAAGAAGGTAAAGGGGGAGGTGAGTCGATCACACCGAATTCTATTACTACGCTACTACCACCGCTATTAAATATTAAGTCTGGTTCCGTCTATGATGGTACAGCAGGTATCGGTTTACTTTTAACAGAGGCAGCTAAGTATGCAAATGAGCATGGACAAAGTGTTCAACTATTTGGTCAAGAAATAAATCCATCAACGTACGCTCTAGGTAAAATGAATTTGATTGTTCAAGGATTCGATTTTAAATATGCATTGGGAGATACTTTATTAGAACCTGCATTTGTAGAAGGACAACTTAAACAGTTTGATTATGTACTTATGAATTTCCCGTTTATGCTAAAAAATTGGGGTAGTGAAAATGCTGAATATGACCTGTACAATCGTTATAAGTACGGCATTCCAAGTAATTCTAATGCGGATATGGCATTTATACAGCACGCATTAGCATCATTAAAAGAAGATGGGAAAGCTGCACTTGTCGTTACACATGGTACTCTATTTAGAGGCGGTGCAGATAAGAAGATTAGGCAAGCACTTATAGATGAAGATTTAATTGAAGCAGTTATTGGTCTTCCGCAAAATCTATTTGCTACTACTAATATCCCTGTAGTTATTCTTATTTTAAATAAAAACAAGTCATCTGAACGTAAAGGTAAAATTCAATTTATTAATGCGCAAGACCATGTAGAAAAATCACGTGGGCAAAATATTTTAAGGTTAGAGGATCAAGAAAAAATTATAAATGCATATTCTAATGCGGAAGAAATAAAACAATATAGCATGTTTGTTTCTATTGAGGATATTGAAGATGCTAACTTAAATATCGGAAATTATTTTACTGTTGACGATGTGGAAAGTATCTTTGGAGAAGTTTTAGTTAATAAAAATGCTTATGAAAATTCACCGGAACCTAAAGTTATTATGAAGCAATTAGCTACAATCATTAGAGGGATGAATACGCCGCCCAAAAAAGAATTAGAGCGGCAGGATGGCGAATACCAATTACTTCAATTAGCGGATGTTCAAGATGGCAAAATTCAGTTCGAGCAGTTAAATGCAATTGATTTAGATCCAGAAAAGGCCAATGCTTATGAAGTAATAGAGGGGGATATTCTATTATCTAGTCGAGGTAGTGCAATTAAAATTGCTGTTGTCCCGCGTTTAGATCGGAAGCTTGTTGCATCACATAATTTTATAATTATTCGACCTAACAACGATGTGAATTCTTATTTCATTAAATCGTTTTTAGAAAGTCCAATTGGTACGTATTATATAAGCTCTAAGCAAAAAGGTACTGCTGTGACAGTGCTAAGCGTTAAGGATATTGAATCGATTCTTGTTCCCAAAGTAGATGCTGAAACGCAAAATAGATTAGGAGTAGCATTTGAAGAAGCTGACAAGGAACTGGAAAGAGCGATTAAGCAGGCGAAGGAAAAATACAGTTCCAATTATTATGAATTATATGAGAAAATAGGACTAACTAATTCGTTTAAATCAATTGACTATTGAATGTTATTTCAAGTACAGAGGAATCCCTAAAAGTAGGGATTCCTTATAAAATATGATTTACAAGGAGATTTATATATGGCTAAAAAGAAAGAAACAAAAGAAAAAAGTATGGAAGAAACTTTATGGGAGTCTGCTAATAAATTACGCGGTTCTGTAGAGGCATCTGAATATAAACATGTCGTGTTAGGTCTTATCTTTTTAAAGTTTGCAAGCGATAAATTTGAAGAACGTAAAGCGGAGCTGATTGCAGAGGGGAAAGAAAAATATGTAGACATGGTAGAGTTCTATACGATGAAAAACGTATTCTACTTACCTGAAGTTTCACGTTGGAGTTATTTAATTGAAAATGCTAAACAAGAGGATTTGGCTTTAAAAATTGATACAGCCCTTGCTACTGTAGAAAAAAATAACCCATCGCTCAAAGGAGCATTACCTGACAATTACTATTCACGTTTAAACCTAGAAGTAAGTAAACTAGCATCATTAATTGATACGATTAATAATATCGACACTTTAAAAGACAAAGAGCAGGATATTGTTGGGCGAATTTATGAGTATTTCCTTAGTAAATTCGCATTAGCTGAAGGTAAAGGAAAAGGAGAGTTCTACACGCCAAAAAGTATTGTAAAACTAATTGCTGCAATGTTAGAACCATATAAAGGGAAAATCTATGACCCAGCTTGTGGTTCTGGTGGTATGTTTGTTCAATCTGTTAAATTCATAGAATCCCATCAAGGAAGTAAAAAGGATATTTCTATTTATGGACAAGAATATACAAATACAACGTACAAACTAGCAAAGATGAACCTAGCTATTAGAGGAATTTCAGCGAACCTTGGGGAAATGGCTGCAGATACTTTTTTTAAAGATCAACATCCGGATTTAAAAGCAGATTTTATCATGGCGAATCCTCCTTTTAACCAGAAACAATGGAGAGAGGAAAATGAATTAACTGATGACCCACGTTGGGCAGGCTACGAAGTACCACCTAAAGGAAATGCTAACTATGCTTGGATTTTAAACATTGTATCTAAATTATCAGAGAATGGTGTAGCTGGATTTTTATTAGCAAATGGTGCATTAAGTGGTGGTGGCGATGAATATAAAATTCGTAGAAAATTAATTGAAAATGATTTAGTAGAGGCTGTTCTTGTATTACCTATGAATATGTTCTATACAACTGATATAAGCGTAACTCTCTGGATTTTAAATAAAAATAAAAAAGCTAGAACAATTGAACAGAACGGTAAATTAAAGGAATATAGAAATCGGACAAATGAATTTTTATTTATGAATTTACGAGATATTGGCGAACCATTTGAGAAAAAGTACATTCAATTTACTGAAGAAGATATTAAAAAAATTGCTGATACTTATCATCGTTGGCAAGAAGTAGAATATGGTAGAAATTATGGAAATATAGCGGATTTTTGTTATAGTGCTGAATTAAAAGATATAGAAAAAAAGGATTACTCATTAGTACCAAGTAAGTACATTGAATTTAAAGATAAGGGTGAAGATACCGATTTTGACGGAAAAATGCAGTTATTACAAAACGAATTTTATTCTTTGCTAAAAGCTGAGGAACGCTCTAATAAAGATTTACTTGCACTTTTTAAGGAGTTAGGCTATGAAATCAAACTATAAAAAACTAGGAGAAGTTATAAGGAAAGTAAATATTCGAAACAAAGAACTTAATATTACAAATTTGATGGGCATAAATATTGAAAAATTTTTCATGCCATCTGTGGCTAATACTGTTGGAACAGATATGTCTAAGTACAGAATAGTTAATCAAGGCCAATTTGCATGTAATAGAATGCACGTAGGTAGAGACAAAAGATTGCCTGTAGCTCTATGGAATGGAAATGAAAGTATAATAGTCTCACCTGCTTATGATGTCTTCGAAGTGATAGATACAGAAGTATTAGAACCGGATTATTTAATGATGTGGTTTTTACGTGAAGAATTCGATAGAAATGCGTGGTTTTATACGGATGCTGATGTGCGCGGAGGTTTAAATTGGGAGGATTTTAGCAATATGCCTATCCTACTTCCCTCGATTATAGAGCAAAGAAAAATAATAAAAGAATTCAATATTTTAGAAGATAGAATTAAATTAAACAACCAAATTATATTGAAATTAGAAAAAACAGCTCAACTTATTTTCCAAGATTTATTTTTTGATTCTGAAAATACGGATAGTAACAGAAAGGTAAAGTTAAGTAATTATATAGAAACAAATCCAAAGTTAAGTTTGAAAAAAAATGCTATAAGTACATTTATTGAATTAAATGATATAACAACTACAACTATGTGCATAAAAGGATTTGTAAAAAGAAAATTTACGGGTGGATCAAAATTCCAAAATTATGACACTTTATTAGCTCGAATAACTCCAAGTTTAGAAAATGGAAAAACTGCATTTGTTGACATTTTAGAAGAGGGAGAGATAGCGGCTGGGTCAACAGAGTTTATTGTGATGAGAGCAAAAGAAAGTATTAGCCCTTATTGGGTATATTGTTTAGCTAGAGACGAAAATTTCCGTTCTTATGCAATAAGTAGCATGGTGGGTTCATCTGGAAGACAAAGGGTACATGAAGATTATTTGGGAGAATATGTTGTGAATGAAGTTGATTTTGATAAAATGAATGACTTTCATAATTTAGTAAAAACTATATTTGCAAGAGTTAAATTAAAAGCTATAGAAAACAAAAAACTTTCGATGTTAAAAATGATATTTCTATTAAAACTTGCAAAGGCAGGTGAATGATTATGAAATTCACAGAGCAATCCTTAGAGAAAGCTGTAATAGAACTTTTTGAAACTGAAAATTTTCAATATCAGAGTGGAGCTTTTATTCAAAAGGAAGATAAAGAGGTACTAATACGTGAGGATTTAAAAGCATTCTTATTAAAACGTTATTATAAGGATAGTATTACATTAAACGAAATTGAGAGTATTATTCGACAATTAGAAATATTACCTTCATCAATATTATACGAAAGCAATAAAGCAATAATTAAGGTGATTTCTGATGGCATTATTTTGAAGCGTGAAGATCGAAGTAAAAAGGATTTATTTATTCAATTAATCGATTTTGATCCGAAGCAAGTAGATAATAATATATTTAAAATAGTAAACCAACTTGAAATTCAGGGGTACGAAAAACGTATCCCTGATGCAATCGTTTATATTAATGGTATACCTTTAGTAGTAATTGAATTTAAGAGCGCTATAAAAGAAAATACGACTATTAAAGATGCTTATACACAATTAACGGTGCGCTATCGTAGGGATATCCCGGAGCTATTTAAATACAATGCTTTTTGTGTTATTAGTGATGGTGTTAATAATAAAATGGGATCGGTATTTGCCCCATACGACTTCTATTATGCATGGCGTAAAATAGAGGGAAATGAGCTATTTGAAAAAGATGGAATTGATTCGCTTTATACGATGGTAAAAGGGCTATTTAATAAAGTTCGTTTTTTAGAAGTAATTCGTCATTTTATTTACTTCCCAGATACAAGCAACAAGGAAATGAAAATTGTTCCGCGCTATCCTCAATACTATGCAGCGACAAAATTATTAGCTAGCATTAAGAAAAATATGAAGCCATCGGGAACCGGAAAAGGTGGTACATATTTTGGTGCAACAGGCTCGGGGAAAAGTTATACGATGCTTTATCTTACTAGGCTTTTAATGAGAGATAAAGAATTACAAAGTCCAACTGTTGTTATCATATCGGACCGAACGGACTTAGATGATCAACTTGCTGGACAATTTACGAATGCAAAGAGTTTTATTGGGGATGAGCAAGTAATTAGCGTTGAAAGTCGAGACGATTTGAAAACGTACTTACGAAATCGTAAAAGTGGAGGCGTCTTTTTAACTACCATTCAAAAGTTTAGCGAAGATATTGATTTATTAACTGACAGAAACAATGTAATTTGTATTTCAGATGAAGCGCACCGCTCGCAAACTAACTTGGATCAAAAAATCATTCAAACAAAAGATGGGGTTCAAAAGAAGTACGGATTTGCAAAACATTTACATGATTCCTTACCTAATGCTACATACGTAGGTTTTACAGGAACACCTGTAGACGCTACGATTGACGTTTTTGGTCAAGTGGAAGATGCATATACAATGTTAGAGGCAGTTTATGATGAAATTACAGTTCGAATTGTTTATGAAGGAAGAGCTGCGAAAGTAAATCTGAATGAATCAAAGCTTCAAGAAATCGAAGAATATTATAAAGTCTGTGAAACAGCTGGAGCTAATGAATATCAAATAGATGAAAGTAAACGTGCTGTAACTCAAATGGAAGTAATTTTAGGGGATCCGAAGCGACTAAAATTGATTGCAGAAGATTTTGTAGAACATTATGAGAAAAGAAATGAAGAAGGCGCGACTGTTAAAGGGAAAGCGATGTTTGTTGCAGCTAATAGGCATATCGCATTCGATTTATATAAGGAAATCATCGCGTTACGACCTGAATGGGCAGAAGTTAAAGTGTGTGATGATGGTGTAAACCTTACAGATAGAGAGAAAAAAGAAATTAAGCCTATGGAAAAAATTAAAATGGTCATGACACGTAACGGGGACGATAGTAAAGAGTTATATGATCTTTTAGGCACGAAAGAGTACCGAAAAGAATTAGATCGACAATTTAAAAACGAAAAATCAAATTTTAAAATCGCTATCGTGGTCGATATGTGGTTAACAGGATTCGACGTACCATCTCTTGATACAATTTACATTGATAAACCTATCCAACAGCATACGTTAATTCAAACAATTTCACGAGTAAACCGTGTTTATGAAGGTAAGGAAACTGGCTTAGTGGTCGATTATTTTGGTATCAAAAGTAATTTAAATGTAGCTATGAAGAAGTATGGAGTGGTTGAAGGAGAGAATTTTGATGGCATCGAAAAAGCTGTAGTAATAGTAAAAGACCAACTTGACTTATTATCACGAATTTTCCATACGTTCAATAATACAGTTTATTTCACTGGAACCCCTTTACAACAATTAGAATGTCTAAATCGAGCAGCGGAGTTTGCACAACAAACAGAGCAATTAGAAAAGCGTTTCATGGCTATCACTAAAAAGCTTCGTTCCGCTTACAATTTATGCGTTTCTAGTGAAGAAATTAATCAAATTGAGAGAGATTATGTTCATTATTATTTAGCGATTCGATCAATCATTCATAAGTTAACAAAAGGTGAAGCTCCAGACACTGCTCAAATGAATGAAAAAGTAAGGCAGATGATGGAGGAAGCTCTAATTAGTGAAGGAATTGAAGAAGTCTTTAAGTTAGATAAAGACGACCCTAATAATAGCTCGGATTTATTTAGCGAAGACTATTTAAATAAAATCAATAAAATTAAATTGCCGAATACTAAAATTAAGCTTCTTCAAAAATTATTAGCGAAAGCCATTGAAGAATTTAAGAAGACGAATAAAATGCAAGGTGTAGATTTTTCAAAAAGGTTTAAAGCGCTAGTCGAACATTACAATGAAAGAACAGATTTTCAAGTGTTACAAAGTGATGTATTAGAAGATGTTGCCGATCAATTTGCAGACTTATTCGCGGAATTATTAAAAGAACGTGATTCATTTATTGATCTAGGAATCGATTTTGAAGAAAAAGCCTTTTATGATATTTTAAAAGCAATTTCGGAAAAATATAAGTTTGAATATCCACATGAAAAACTGATCAAATTATCGCAAGCAATTAAAACAATTATTGCAGATAAAGCTAAATATACAGATTGGTCAAGTCGAGATGATATTAAAGCCGAATTAAAAGTAGACCTGATCATTACGCTTGATGAAGAAGGATACCCACCTGTACCAAGTGATGAGGTATTCAAGGAGATATTTGAGCAGGCCGAGAATTTTAAAAAGTTTAGGACATGATAATAGTTAAAAAACATCTTTTTAGCATAGAAGATGTTTTTTAACAAACTTAATTACCATAAAAAACATAGAAGGTGATGTTTGGTTTTGTGGAAGCTTAAAGAAATAATTAAGGACAAGAATTTTTGGAAAGGCTCATGGGTTATTCCAGGAGCATCATTTGTTGTAGCTACAACAATCCTTAGTTTTATTAATTTTGAAAATGAATTGATAAAAATTTATATTTTTATTGGTTTAGTTTGTGGTAGTTGTGTGTGGATAGTTTTCAGCTTAATTTTAAGTTTTCAAATGAAAGAAGTTAAACTAGACATAGATGGTTCAGAAATAGAAATAAGAAAAGGCGATATTTTTACGTATCCTCGAAATGTTTACAAGGTAATAGCTTTTAATGAATTTTTTGATACCGTAGTAGATGACAAAATAATCGCAAGTTCATCCTTGAATGGACAATATTTAAATGAATTTCACTTGAATGTAACAGACTTAGATGAAAAAATTTTACAAGATGATAGAATGCAATCGAGGATAATAGAAACGAATGTAAATCGTCCATTAGGTGGGAAAACTACACGTTATCGATTGGGTTCGGTATATAAGGACATGGACTTTTTCTTAGTAGCTTTTTCAAAGTTTAATGATGAAAATGAAGCCAATTTAAAACTGCACGAATATGCCAACTGTTTAATTAATTTCTGGAATGAAGTAAATAATCTTTATGCACAAAGGGAAGTTGTTGTTCCGTTGTTAGGTTCAGGTATAACTAGGCATCAAGATTTTGATGCTACACCGCATCAATTAATTGAAGTAATGCTTTGGACATTTAAGATTAGCAAGGTCAAATTTAAAGAGCCTTCTAAAATTACAATAGTTCTACATGAATCTCAATATAAAAAAGTAAATTTCTATAAACTAAAGGAGTTTGAAGAAAATGGCTTATAAAAATGGTAACTATTCTGCTTTTTACGTAAGTGAACCTTTTAGTGAAAGTAATCTGGGTGCATCAGCTACCAAGGATTTTGTCTCTTACAATCTTTTAAGAGCATGGAAAGCGGCCGATAGTACTTTTCCTTTTAATGATTCACACAATAAAAATTACAATGTTAGGGACGGAAGTGATTGGGAGAAAACATTAAAACCTCGACTACGCGATAGATTGAACAACTCTAAAAATATTGTTTTGTTTTTAAGTTCACATACGAAGAACAGTAGAGCATTACGCGAAGAAATAGAGTACGGAATTGGAAATAAGGGGTTACCGGTAATTGTCGTTTATCCTGAACTGCAGAATAAGAGTGATATTATCGATTGTAATTCAAATACAATTAAAGAAAATGTAAAAAAATTGTGGGATAATCTACCGGCATTTCGTAATTATATGAATCAAGTGCCTACATTGCATATACCATATAAAAAAGAATTAATTAGAATGGCATTAAATGATTCAGATTTTATGGTAAATACAAAATGTAAGGTAAATTCATATTTTTATAAGTGCTAAAGTAAAGAAAAAAATATTTCAATTAATATTTAATATAAGAAGATGTGTCGAAATTTATTTATAGCTGTACCAAAATGTTAAATGTTTTTGGTACAGCCTTTTAATGTTACCTATTGTTCGGGGTATTCATCGTAGATTTGCCCCTTTAAAACTCGCCCCGTTTTATGTTTCTGAACCCCACCCCATTGTTTAAAGAAAAATGGTACGCTATATTTTTCGCATTGTAATTTAATATTCCAAACCCAGTCCTCTTCTATAGGTCTAGATCTAGGTCCGGATTCGCCTCCAACAATTACCCAATTAATACTCGTTAAATCTAAATCGTTAAGTGGTCCTAACAACGGCTCACATGATAGAAATTTAATTTGAGCTGCTGTTTTCCTTAAATCTTCAATTCTATGCAGTACAGTTTCATTTTCAATACTAACACCCATCCAAATGTTTTCTCCCCAAATAAGTTCATCTGAAATAGCAGCTAATCTTGATGAACGCTTCGTTAATATTTGGTAAGTATGATGGGGCGTATCGTTCATTGTATTGAAAACTTTCTGTATAAAATCTAATGGAACGTTTTCATGAAATAAATCTGACATAGAATTAACAAACACTTTTCTAGGTTTTTTCCAAGTGTAGGGAAGTGAAATTAAATCTTCATGCAAAGTAACATTAAATCCATTTAAATAACGTGGATTTCCCATAGCGTGAAGTCTTTTGGCCATTCTCTCTGCATAACAATTTTTACATCCAGCCGATACTTTATTGCAGCCCGTAACAGGGTTCCATGTAACTTCGGTCCATTCTATATTTGAAGAGCCAGCCATATGCTAAACTCCTTTCTGATTATGTTCTATTAAAACAACGATAGTTGCGAGTGTTGGTCTTGTTCAACTAAATAATCGATTGTACTTTGATTTAAATTAAAGTTAAAAGTAACGTTAAGATTATTTCTTGATAGAGTACTATATCCACCAGTTGATTTATTGCAATATTTTTTAGCATTCACTAATTTTTGTAGATAACCGTAAATGGAATTTGAATCGTCTTTGAATCGATATGACAGTGGTGTGTTTTCTAAGAAGAATGTAGCTATTTCTTTTAGTGTAGCTTTGTAAGGAAAGTGTTTGTATAAATCGAATAAGAAGTTTTTGTACGAATAATTTTCGTATGCTATTTGGTCATTGAATAAATCGGAAATAATATTTTTTGATTGATTATTTTCTTCCGCATATGCAGCTTCAAGATGTTCTGTTTCTAAATCAAGAGTAATCATTGCGGATTTCATAGCATTAAGTCCTTGCAAATCTTTTGTAATAAATACTAAGTGGAAATACACGTTAGGATTTAACTTAGTATGAATGCGTTTTGATAATAAGAATATTTCTTCGGAGCATGCTTTTCTAAATTGTTGTTTATAAAATGCAATAATTTTATCCTCTAATTTAAGATCGAAATCAGAATAAAAATCAGTTTGTTCGTTTGCACCAAGTTCAACGTAATTAATAAGATCTTCAGTTAACGTTTCAATACCGAAAAATTCACATAAAGAATCTTTGCTTTTATCGATTTTAATATTTCTTACTAAAGAATAGCTCATGACGTTTATTAAAAGTTCATGTGATTTATTTTGCATGATTTCTGCAAGTGTTTTCATAGGAAGCCCTTTATAACCAAATGGATCAATAAAATATAATGCCGGATTCATTTTAGTTCTTTTATTTAATAAAGGTGCATTTTCTTCAAATGTTCCCAAAAAATTATGGATTTGATTAGGAAAAGGCGCAGTTACTTTAATTTTTACTAAGTTGTCATGGTATTCTTTGTCTATTTCAATAGTATTGATATTAAAAGGCAAGCATTTATTATATGTTGTATTAAAGCGCTGCTGGGTTTCGAAAAGCCGTTCCATAGCGATTTTAGGAGAACCACTTTTTCCATCATTAAACTCACCTTTTCCAGCAAAACAATCAACAAAATCAACTTTATTAATCGGACTGCCAAATGAAGCATTCGATAAAATTGTACCCCATTGAATTAAGTATTCTTTTAAAAGAAAATGCTTTAAATCCGTTTGGATATCCTTCTTTTCAAAATGTTTTTCTGATGTATTCAATATGAATCCCCCCTAAAATAATCATAAGTAAATTATACACTTAAAGTTACTTTTAAGGCATTATATGGATTATAATTATAGTGGTTTGTTGATAATAAAATATTAAATTTTCTATAATTTGGAGGTAACATATGAATGAAAAGGAAATAATTCTATCTAAAATTGCGGAAATTATTAGTAGACGTTATTTTTTTATTAAAAGTAATTCAGAATTTAAAGCACGGTTAAAATGTGTAGGTCTTAATAATTTTTTTGAAAAATACAATGACTACTTAGTTCCATATGTTTATAAACAAGGTCATACAAGAAAACATGAAAATCCTAATGAAGA
>NZ_JBQCJW010000050.1:0-13091 GCF_051967575.1 Solibacillus silvestris | reverse complement strand
GATTTTAATAGAACAGATTTTGATTTTGATAGAAAAGTTAAGTAGCTTGATGCGACAACTATATTGACAAACACCGTTAAGCACTATTACTATGATTCAGCAAGCTCATTTGCAGCAGCATTACACGCTGATTTTTCTACATCAACAACTGATAATGTTTTAGCTAGTGCGACAGAATTTGAAAATCTTTTAACAATTGGTGATGAAATTCAAACTAATGCAACAGCAAATCATGTTCGCTTATTCAATGAAGATAAGAGTGCTGACTCTAAAGCATCTGGTAATGGTGTAGCAACATCAAATACTTATGCTCCAACAGTACTTGCAACTGGTACACCAGGCGTAGCAGCAGCACCAGCGAGATATGTAAGTTCTGTAGTAGGGTCTACAAACTTCTCAAGCTCTAAATTTACTATCCAAGTTGGAACTTCAACTACTGCTGATGTAGCAATCGTAGGTACAGATACTGCTGAACAAATTCGTGATAAAGTAAATGCAGCTTTAGCTACTATTACAACTGATGCAACTGCAACAGTTGAAGCAGGTCGTGTTGTAATTACTGCTAAGAATAATACTTCAACAATTACAGTAAGCGGTTCAACTACACCTACTTTATTTAATGATTTAACAGTTTCGCCAACAACTGCTGTTGTGGCTACATCTGGTCGTTATGAGTATAACTTATCAGCTTTAGGTGATATTGCTGTAGGTAAAACATTAACTGTAAATGGAATTACGTACACAGCTGGTACAGTAACTAGCGGTACTACATTCAATGCTACAGGTACATTAGCTCAAGATTTACAAGGTCTTGCTTCTGTAATTACATTTGCTGACACAACTTTAGATGCAACAGTTAATGTAACAGGTGCTACAACAATTACATTATTTGAAGAAGCTTCAAAAGAAGGTAAATTCTTAGCTCCATATAGCATTGTAGTTCGTTAATTAATATTTAATAAATATTTGCTAAAATATCTCCCCCCCTATAGGAAATTATAATCCTATAGGGGGGTAATTTTGTAATATGTGGGATTTATAAATTTGATGGAATATTTAAATAAAAATTAGAAATATAAAATAATGCAATACTTGGTAAAGCATTAGTATCTTAGTCATCTGTTGATTTTTTTAGATTACTGATTCTACTTAAAAGATAAAGTAAGTACATAAATCGAAAATACCACATCCTCTGGTTGTGGTATTTTCGATTTATGGCACGGAACATAGGAAGAGAATTTTTTGGAGGGACATAGATATTAAGGCTAGTTTTAATGAGAGTATGTAATAAGGATAAAAATAACTTTAATTAAAGGAGTCTAAGGGTTTGATAATTATAAAAATATAAGTATCCATTCAATTTATTTACCTTTAAAGAGTGAAGGGTGTGAATACATAAAATCAATTTTAAATTATAGTAAATAGAAACTTTTAACTTTTATATATTAAGTTTGGTTTTGATGTGAAATTAGAATGTTTTACGAAGAAGATAGACGAATGTAATACATTAAATTTAGGGGTTTATAAGGAAACGAGACCTAGATTAGTGTATAATGAGACTGTTATTCAAAATTCAACGCATAAAGGATTGTGAACAATGCAGCTTACTGAATCGAAAAGAAAATATATTTTACTTGGAATTGTTACTTTTATTATAATCGGTTGTATAACTGCAAAAGTACTGGCAAGTAAACAAGATGAGGAATTTTTAACAAATGATACGCTTTACCAACAAGCTAGTCAACTATATACTGTGGGAAATTATGCTGAAGCTGGGGGAATAATAAATGAATTATTATTGCGTCAGCCAAATTCAGAGACAGTTAACTATTTGGGCGGTTTAATCATTGCAAATTTAGGAGATTATAAACAATCCGCAATTTTACTTCAAAAGGCATTGGACATTAATCCTCATAAAGTAGAGGATGCGATGTTTATGCTTCAGTTTGGAGAGGTTTTATTTTTTGCAGAACGATATGATGATTCTAAAATGGTTCTAGAAAGATGCCGTGAATGGGGTTGGATACCAGAAGAATATCCTACTTATCAAGAGCGTATAACAGAACTATTAACTCAAATGGAAAATATGGAATAAGGAAGGTAGCTTAAAATGACTTCATTTTATGAGGAACTTCGCAAATCCGATACGATAAGTGATGAGAAGGAAAATGCTCAATCGCGTGCAAATATCGATAAATGGATTTTTCGACTATTTTTATTTTTAATTGGCTTTATGCCATTAGTAGTTATGGCAAATGTGGAAGAAGTAATAAGTCCATTAGTATCGAATATTGATGTGTTATCATCAGGTGTAAAGGGGGACTTGTTTACACATTATAAGGCTTTAATAGTTTTAGTAATTACAATAATTACTGGAGCAATGTTGCTTATAAAGGTATTTTTTATGGGGGGAACGATTCGAAAAACTTTTTTTAACTATATACTTGGATTATTTGTAGTAGCTATCGTTGTTTCAACTATAGCCTCTCCAAATATTTCAATTGCGTTAGGTGGACAATATAATCGTTCAGATGGTGCCATTAGTTGGCTTTGCTATGTATCGCTAATGTTTATTGCGATGAATATTGAATATCCGAAAAATGTTGTAAATTATATTATGTATACGATGATGCCTTTTGTGATTATAAACCTTTACATAATTACTATGAATTTTTATGGCAAGGATTTGCTTCTCTACAATAAATGGGCACAAAATTTAACTTCCTTATTTTTACCAGAAGGCTCTAATATTTCTGAAGGTTCAACATTAGTAGGGACTTTGAATCAGTGGAACTATATGAGCGGGATGTTTGCGATGATGACGGTGATGTATCTAGCTTGGGCAGTTACATCTAAGAAATGGTTTGAAAATGTTATCGGAGCAATTATGGCCAGTGCGTCAATTATAGTAATATTTATGTCGATTTCTAATAGTGGTTTTTTAACGGTAGCACTATTAATAGTGGTAATTTTGGTTGCGGCTTTTTTAACAGAAAGAAAGAGCTCCGCAGTAGCGGCGTTAGCGATATTTCTGGTAATTACATCACCAGTTTTTCATGTGTTAGCTGAAAAAAATCCGCGTGTTTGGAATGAATCATTTGGATTTTTTACAGAAAAGAATCCTTATTTAGATGAAGTTACAGCATTAATTAAAACTAGTAATATGGTATATGCAAGTGAAAGAGCTTTTGAATTGCCAGTGTTACCTGAAAGAGCAACAGCGGCAGGTTCAGGTCGTGTATATATTTGGGAGAAAACGCTCGAATTAGTTAAAGAGCGTACTATTTTAGGGTATGGAAGTGATACTCTAATTTACAATTTCCCGCATTATAATATAGATGCTAGATCTGGAATGATGTATGAAGAAGTTATTACTGATAAGCCCCATAATGAATTTATTGGAGTACTATATAGCTTTGGCATTTTTGGTTTGATCGCATTTCTACTATTATTGGTAACGATTGTATTAAAAGTACTGTCATTGTTGTTTAAAAAATCGTGGATAAAGTTTATGATAGCAATTACAGCTTTAGCTTACTTTTCACAAGCTATGTTTAATGATTCATTACCTGCTACTTCAGCATATGCTTTTATCTTTATTGGGATTTTGATAGCCCTTGTACAGAATGATAGTAAGGAGATTAAATCAAATGGAAGAAACAATTGAATTACGAGAAATAATTGATATATTATTAAAGGGTAAGTGGATTATTGTGATTTGTACTATTATTGCCTTGTTATTTGCGGGAATTGTTAGCTGGTTTGTATTAGAAGAACAATATGAGTCAAAAGCCGTTGTACAGATCTCAAGTGGAGTACAAGATGCAGGGATCATGTCGAATTACGTAGCAACTGAGTTTACCCCGACAGTTTACATGCAACGATTGCAAAATGTAGAACAAAGTAAAAATTATTTCAAAGCAAAAGATATAAATAATTTTAGCAGTGCAAACTTAACAGTTTCAAATCAGCCAAATACAGATTTAGTAGAAATAAAGTATGTAGCAAATAACCGTGAAGAAGCACAAAAGCATTTGCAACTATTAATGGAAAAAACTAAAAATGAAGTTAGCTCTTCAATGAAAGAAACATTAAATCAATTAGAGCAAACTTATTTAAAAGAATCCAATAGTTTATCAAGTGAAATTGAGCAGTTAATGTCGAGCTACAATAATGTGATTACAAAAAATAATCTACCAGCAGTGCTGATTTTACAAACAATTTCCTCATCGCAATTTGTATTGAATTTATCGACTGAACAATCAAATGCATTATCTAATGTAACTGGATCTATTCAGAATGATTTATTACAGCTAAAGGCGCAAATTGATACAAAATCAGAAGAATATCATTCAGTATTAGCAAAATATCAATCTGTGAAAACAGGTTTGGATAGTTTTAAAGCAGATCCTTTTATTCGTGTTATTATTGATCCAACTTTAACTGAATTCCCAACTTCCCCAAATAAAGTGTTAAATTTGGCAATAGGATTAATAATAGGATTAATGATGGGAATAGGGTTAGTATTTTTCCGTTCTTACTGGAAAGCATCCGCTACAAAGTGAAATGAAAGAGGTAACAAAAAATGAGTTATAAATTAAGGTACTTCATGTTTTTTATAATGGACTCATGCATTGTTCTCTCTGCAATTTTTATGAGCTATTGGTTGCTGCACCCTTCGTTAAATGTATATTCAAATAAAGTAATTGTCCTTAGTGCGATCACTTTGTTAATAAGCCATCATATTGCAGCATATTTCTATAAGCTGTATACGAGGGTATGGAGTGTTGCCTCTGTTCGTGAATTATTGACAATTGCCTATGCAGTAACCATTTCTGTAGGGGCAGCAAGTATATTGCAGCAATTCATCAATAATGATATTTATTTTCGTGTAATGGCAGTTACTTGGATGCTGCATATTATTATGATTGGTGGGTCAAGATTTTTATTAAGGTTATTAAATGATAAGGAATCATTCAAAAACCCACATGACATAAAGCGTGTATTAATTGTCGGAGCAGGGCAAGGAGGCTCAATGCTTGCGAAAAACCTTCAAAATACAAGTGAAAAAGATATTCAAGCAGTTGGATTTGTTGATGATGATGTCAATAAAAAGTATTTAAATATAATGGGTTTACCTGTTTGGGGAACGGTAGGTGACATTGCAAAAATAGTAGAAAAAAAGCAAATTGATGAAATTATTATTGCCATACCATCACTTTCAAAAGCAGGCATTAAAAAAATTTATGATAAATGTGCAACTACAAATGTCCAAATTAAAATCATGCCAAAAATTGAAGACGTCATGACTGGTAAAGTGTCTGTCAATGAAATGCGAGATGTAGATATTAATGATTTACTAGGTCGAGAAGAAGTAAAGCTTGATATGGTTGCAATCTCAGAGAAGTTAACAGATAAGATTATATTAGTAACTGGCGCCGGTGGTTCGATTGGCTCCGAAATATGTCGTCAGGTTATGAAGTTTCAACCCAAAAAGCTGCTTCTATTAGGTCACGGTGAGAATTCTATTTATACGATTCATTATGAGCTTACACAGAAAGTTGGAAAGGGTATTGAAGTAATCCCAATTATTGCCGATGTGCAGGATCGAAAGCGAATTTTTGAAATTGTTACGAATTATAGACCCGATGTTATTTATCATGCAGCAGCGCATAAGCATGTACCCTTAATGGAGTATAACCCTAGAGAAGCCGTGAAAAATAATGTTTTTGGTACGAAAAATGTTGCGGAGGCAGCGCATACCTTTAATATTAAAAATTTTGTACTAGTTTCTACAGATAAGGCAGTCAATCCTCCAAATGTGATGGGAGCTACAAAACGAATAGCTGAAATGGTAATACAAGAATTAGCTACAAGAAGCGAAACGGTTTTTGCTGCGGTCCGTTTTGGTAACGTATTAGGTTCAAGAGGGAGTGTGGTACCATTATTTAAACAACAGATTGCTGCAGGTGGTCCAGTAACGGTAACACATCCAGAAATGACGAGGTACTTTATGACCATTCCAGAGGCTAGTAGGCTAGTCTTGCAGGCGGGATCACTCGCGAATGGGGGAGAAGTTTTTGTGTTAGATATGGGTGAGCCTGTGAAAATTGTAGATTTAGCGCGTAACTTAATTAAGTTATCAGGTTACATGGAAGATGAGATTGAAATTAAATATTTGGGAATTCGCCCAGGCGAGAAGATGTTTGAAGAGTTACTTAACCCTGGGGAAATACAACAGCAGTATGTGTATCCGAAAATCCACATTGGTAAAGCTAATACGGTTTCTCAACTTGAAATGTCCGAACTTTTGAGGCAAATCGAAACAGAATCTATAGAAAGGATGAAGTCGTTATTAATCGATGTAGCGAATAATAGAATTAATATTAGTGGCATGAAATAAAGAATTATTAACATTTAATACACCAAACAACTTTCTAAATTACTCGAAAATATTTAATGGATTTAGAGATATATCTAAGAAAAAAGTAGCTGCAGTTGTTAGTTTTAAACGAGCGAATCGCTTTCGTAAAATCTGGAAGAAAATGAAATATTTGATGAGGAATTTGAAATAAGAAAAGAAGGTATACTTATGAACTTTGCAATCGTTGGTTGTGGCTTCATAGCAAAAAAACATGCGGAAGCTATTGATAAAATACCCGGTGCACAATTAGTTGCTGTTTGCGATCGTGTTCCTGAACTAATGTTATCTTATTCAGAACAATATAATGCAAAAACATATAGTAATGTTGATGATATGTTACAAGATGAGGCTATAGATATAGTAAATATTTGTACACCAAGTGGCAGTCATGCAAACCTAGCTACATTGGCTGCTTCTTACGGTAAACATATTATTGTCGAAAAGCCGATTGCGATGAACGCAGAACAAGCGAATACGATTATACAAGCAGCCGAAAAGTATAACGTCAATTTAGCTGTTGTTCATCCGAATCGTTTCCGCCCTGTAGCTATGAAACTAAAGTGGATTTTGGATAATAATTTGTTAGGAAAAGTAAGCCATGCATTATGTATCGTGAACTGGAACCGTGGACAAGCGTATTATGACCAATCTCCGTGGCGCGGAACAAAAGAGTTTGACGGGGGCGTTTTAATGAACCAAGCGATTCATAATTTAGATTTACTACTTTGGTATTTAGGTCAACCGAAAGAAGTATTTAGTATGGAAGCAACACGTTTACGCGATATCGAAGCGGAAGATGTCTCAACAGGTGTGATTAGATTTGAATCAGGTGTACTTGCGACAGTACAAGCTTCGACGACGGTTTTTCCTAAAAATTTTGAAGAATCGATTACGATTTTTGGTGAAAAAGGAACGGTTAAAATCGGTGGTACGAATGCGCTGTATCTCGAACATATTGATATTGAAGGAATCGAACAAGAAGAGCTTCAACAATGGTCAGAAATGATTAAAGTAGACCCTTGGGGTACACCCGGGCATCAAAAAATTATAGAAGATATGATAGAAGCGATTACAAGTAACACAACACCTGCTGTAACCGGGAAAGATGGAGAGAACGCACTAAGTTTGGTAGAAGCATTTTATACATCAGCTGCTAAAGGTGAGAAAATTTCGATGGTGAAGGATGAAGCATGATGGAATACGCAAAATCATTACAAAAAAAATTAGAAAATAAAACAGCAACAATTGGGGTTGTTGGTTTAGGGTACGTAGGTTTACCATTAGCAGTAGAAAAAGCTAAAGCAGGTTTTCAAGTAATTGGCTTTGATGTTCAAAAAGAAAAAGTAGACAGGGTTAATGCTGGTGAAAATTACATCGGTGATGTGATTCAAGAAGATTTAGAGCAGTTGGTGAAATCGGGACAATTAAAAGCAACATTTGATTATAGCTTTATTAAAGAAGTTGACGCCATTGCCATTTGTGTACCGACACCGTTAGATATTTATAAACAACCGAACATGTCGTATGTAAAAAGCTCTGCCCAAGCAATCGCAGCCAATGTGACGGCAGGGACATTGGTCGTATTAGAAAGTACAACATATCCAGGAACGACAGAAGAATTAATTAAACCAATTTTAGAAGAAAAAGGCTTTATTGTTGGTGAAGATATTTTTATCGCTTATTCACCAGAGCGTGTTGATCCTGGAAATAAGCATTTCAATACGAAAAACACACCGAAAGTGGTCGGTGGTATAACGGAAGCTTGTACAAAAGTAGCTGCTTCTATGTACCGCGCTGTGTTAGATGGTGACGTACATGAAGTATCAAGCCCAGCTGTAGCAGAGATGGAGAAATTATTGGAAAACACCTTCCGTAATATTAATATAGCCCTTGCAAATGAAATGGCAATTTTATGTAATAAGATGGGCATTGATGTATGGGAGGTTATTGACGCTGCAGCAACTAAGCCATATGGATTTATGCCGTTCTATCCAGGACCTGGATTAGGAGGTCACTGTATTCCAATCGATCCATGGTACTTGACGTGGAAAGCACGTGAATATAACTACCATACAAAACTGATTGAAACAGCGGGCGAAATTAACGACAGCATGCCAGACTTTGTTGTACAACGTGCGATGGAAATCTTAAACGAACAAGGTAAAGCTATCCGTGGTTCAAATATTGTCGTGTTAGGGGTCGCGTATAAAAGAGATATCGACGACTACCGTGAATCGCCTGTATTACCAATCTTAGAACGACTAACTCAATTCGGTGCCAATTGGCAAGTAGTAGATCCTCACGTTCCTGAATTTAAACTAGCGGGCAACATAGTTCAATCTGTTTCATTAAACGAGCAATTATTAAGAGGAGCAGATTTAATAATCATTGCAACGAATCACAGTGAATTTGATTATAATGAAATTAACAAGTTTTCAAATGCAGTTTTAGATACGCGTAATTCTTATAGCTCAGAAGAAAGTAAATACATCAAATTATAGAGGAGTTTATTAATGAAACATTTATTAGAAAAAATTAAAGGGCAAAATATTTTTATCACAGGCGGTGCTGGTTTTATTGGTTCTACATTAGCAGGTAAATTACTAGAAAATAATCGAGTGACGATATATGATAGCTTTGATCGAGATGCATTAAAAGATAAAGATTTTAAAAACCATCCTAATTTAACAGTTATTAAAGGGAATGTATTAGATATAGATCACTTAAAAGAAAATATTAAGGGCGCTAATTATGTTATTCATTGTGCAGGGATTGCTGGTATTGATACTGTAGTTAAAAATCCAGTAAAAACGATGCAAGTGAATATGATAGGGTCAGCTAATGTTCTAGAAGCTGCTACGACACTGGAAGATTGTAAACGGGTTGTGTGCTTCAGTACAAGTGAAGTATTTGGACAATTAGCTTTTAGATCAGAAGAAACAAGTCCTACTGTACTAGGTGCTGTTGGGGAAGCTCGATGGACGTATGCTGTAAGTAAGTTGGCAGAAGAACATATGGCATATGCGTACTTTAAACAATATAATTTACCTACAGTAACAGTAAGACCTTTTAATGTATATGGTCCTAGTCAAGTAGGTGAAGGGGCTATTAGAACATTCATCATGAAGGCAATAAAAAATGAAGAAATACAAATTCATGGAGACGGTACACAAATTAGAGCATGGTGCTATGTAGATGACATGGTAGAAGGTGTCTTAAGAACTTTAGTGTACGACCAAGCAGTTGGAGAGTCATTCAATATTGGGAATTCAAGAACCGTTACAACAATTTATGGTTTAGCTAACACAGTAATTCGAGTATTAGATTCAGAATCAAAAGTAACATTTGTGCCTAAGGTGTCTGCAGATATTGAATTACGTATTCCTCAAATCGATAAAGCTAAAGAATTATTAGAATTTGAAGCAAAAGTGGATCTAGAAGAGGGTATTTTAAGAACGGCAGATTTTTTTAAAGGAAAAGAGTGATAAGATGATTAAGTTGTCACAACCAATTATTAGCGAAGAAGAAATTCAAGCAGTGTCTGAGGTATTGCGAACTGGAATGCTTGTTCAAGGGAAATATGTAGCTGAATTTGAAGAATCTTTGAAAGCATATATGAACGTACAACATGTAGTAGCTGTTTCTAGTGGAACAGCTGCACTACATATTGCACTAGCAGCATTAAATATTGGTGAAGGGGATGCTGTATTTGTCCCTGGTTTTACGTTCCCTGCAACAGCAAACGTTGTAGAGATTCAAAAGGCACGTACAGTATTAGTGGATGTAGATGCTAAGACATATAATATGGATCCAGATAAATTAGAAGAAGCGATTAAGAATTATTCGGAAAAAGAAAAACCTAAAGCCATTATTGTAGTACATGAATTTGGCGCACCTGCTAATATGACACGTATTATGGAAATTGCTAATAAATTTAATTTATTTGTAGTAGAGGATGCTGCATGTGCGTTAGGAGCTAAATGGAATGGACAACACGTAGGAACATTTGGAGACATAGGCTGTTTTTCTTGGCATCCACGAAAAGCCATCACTACAGGTGAAGGCGGTGCTGTTGTAACAAATAATGAAGCTTTAAGTTATAAAATGAATTTATTGAGGAATCATGGAATTGAGAGAAATGAAGATGGCTCAATGGATTTTGTTTTGCCTGGCTTTAATTACCGCCTTACAGAATTTCAAGCAGTATTGGGCATTCACCAATTAAAGCATTTTGACAGTTGGGTTCAAAAAAGAAGTGAATTGGTAGATTATTATTACGAGTTATTAAAAAACTGTTCAAATATTCAGTTGCCTGAAAAAATTGAAGGACATGCTTGGCAGACTTTAATGGTTGTTTTAGATACGAGTATTAATCGTAACGACTGTATTCAAAAGTTAAAGAATAAAGGAATTGAAGCCAATTTAGGTGCACACTCACTCATCGATTTAAATTATTACAAATCTAAATATAGTGCTGATAATCAAATTTTAAATATATCGACAAATTTATTTAAGCAAGGCTTGGCACTACCATTAAGTCCAGTGTTAGAAAAATCAGAAATTACCAATATTTCAAAAGAAATAAAATTGTTGATAAGATAGCGGGTGAATTAATGACAACTAAAATTATTATCATTGGTACAGGTGGTAATTCGATTGATGTGGCGGAAATTATAGAAGAAATATCAATATTATCTAATGAAAATAAATACGAAATTTTAGGCTATCTTGATGATGATGAAAAAATTCATCAAAAGAATATTAATGGTTATTCAGTGTTAGGCGGATTATCTTTAGCGAAGCAATTGCCAGAAGAAGTGAATTTCGTTTTTACAATAGGTAGTGAAAGAAGTTATAAAAACCGTCTAGAAATTATCCGAAAAATCGACATTGATACTAAGAGGTTTATAAATATAATTCATCCAAGTGCACGAGTTTCAAAATCTTCCATCTTAGGCATTGGAAACATAATTTTTCCTAATGTAACTATATGCTCAAATGTAATAATTGGTGATTTTACTATTATATTATCGGGGTCAGTTATAAACCATGATTGTATTTTGAAAAACAATAATATTCTGGCTAGTTGTGTTAATTTATCTGGTGGGGTTCAAGTGAAAGAAAGTTGTTACATTGGTGCAAGTGCATCGATACGTAATGGAGTAATATTAAATCAAGGTACGTTAGTAGGGATGGGAAGTGTTGTTATTAAAGACACACCTGAAAATGTAATTATAGTTGGAAATCCTAGTCGTATATTAGATGAGGGAAAAATATGATGAAAATTTTACATACCCCTGTGGAGATTGCAGGCCAAGTATCTTTAAGTGTAAGAGGTTTAAGAGCTATTGGTCTTAAAGCAGATAGTTTAACAGCCGTACACCCCTTTAAATATAAAAATGAATGGGAGTTTATTGAAAGTAAATCTAAGGTGATTAAATTACTTGATAGAGTAAAAAAAGTAAACGAAATTAGAAAGGAATATGATATTATACATTATCATTTTGGAACTTCTATTTTACCTAAATATTTAGATGTTAAAATTTTAAAAAAATCAGGTATTAAGGTGTTTAGTGAGTTTTGGGGTAGTGATGTTAGACTACCTCTAATAGAAGCTAAAAGAAATCCCTTTTTTGTTAATTCTTACAATGAGGATGAACAAAATAACATAGAGAAAATGAAACGATGGTCTGATTTAACAGATGGTGTAGCTATTTTTTCTGATCATACGTTTAATGAATTTTTAAATCCCTATTTTGAAAAAGTCCATATTATCGGTCAACGTGTAGATACTGAATTGTATCAGCCTGTTTATCCTGTATTAGATGATACAAATGAGCCTGTTATTGTCCATGCACCTAGTCAACAAGCATTTAAAGGAACAGTTTATGTTGAAAAAGCGATAGAAAACTTACAGAATAAAGGTCTTAAATTTAAATATAAGCGCGTTGAAAAAATGTCTAATCAACAAGCGATAGAAATTTACAAAACTGCTGATATTGTAATTGATCAGTTATGTGGAGGAGCACATGGAATCTTTGCTTGTGAGGCAATGGCGTTAGGGAAACCTGTCATATGTTATATACTGCCTGAATTTTTAAGTGGTTATCCAGAAGGCTTACCTATTATCAATGCAAACCCTGACACGGTTGAAGAAATATTAGCTAACTGGATTCAAGCGCCAGCAGAAGAAAGGTACAAAGTTGGAATGCAGGGGAGAAAGTATGCTGAAAAGGTACATGATATAAAAGTTGTAGCTGAAAAATTAGCACAAATATATCGTTGAAAAAGCTAAAATAAAGAGGTTGTAGCATGTTAAGAAAAGTAATGGGACATGGGTTAATATATACGTTAGCAACCGTGTTAACAAGAGGTATATCTTTTCTATTACTCCCATTGTATACCCGAATCTTGAGTCCTAGTGATTATGGTTTAATTGATATAGTTACATTAATAATTACATTTGTGAATTTAGTAATTGCACTAGAAGTTACACAAGCATTAGCGAGATATTTAAATGATTTGGACAATTCGCTGAAAACTCGGTATGTCTCGACTGCATTTAATTTTACTTTAGTTGTTTATATACTATTTACCATTGTGTTTATTCTATTTGAAAAATGGATTTCTCCATTTATATTTTCTAGTCAGATAGAAAATCAAAGCC
>NZ_JBQCJW010000049.1:0-16488 GCF_051967575.1 Solibacillus silvestris | reverse complement strand
CTGAAAAAAATTTCAGTTAGCTGGCCGTTCGTCGTGCGTACCGTGAAGGTGCGCTATTTTTTATATTTCGGGCTTACGAAAAAAGAACGGATTCCTGCTGGAGATTCGTTCTTCTCATTAAACTGACCCGTAACTATACAATTGATGATTTTAGGATGTTCATTTCTTTTCTACCCGATAATAACCTCTGTAAAATATTGAGTTCTTCGGTTTAGTCAAAATTAAACAGGAGTTGATAATATCAGAAGAAGATATCCATAGCAAAATTGATTTCATACTTCCTGATGCAAATCCATTTATTAATCCCCGCCCCCGCCGCAGCTTGAGCAGGAACTGCCAGATGAGCAGGAACTATCGGATGTGCAGGAGAGGCAGAAGCTTGCGGACCCGCAACTAGTGCAACTTGATGAGCTGCTGCTGCTAATTTTCATATAACTTGAAAACTCATCATAATGAAAATAAGAAACCGAAATGAAAGGCACGAGCATTGCGTTGTAGTTTTGCTCGGCTTTGCTTTTTTTCATCATATTCCGAATAGTATTTTTGTCATGATTTTTCACTCTATTAGCTGTCTTTTTCATGGATGAAATAAGCGCGAGGATAGTAGTCATATACTGGCCATCACTCTTAAAATAAATGTCTATCAGTTCATCTTCGCTTAATTGTTTAAATTCATCTATGATGTTTGGATGTACAGGGTTTCTGAAAAAGCCATTATAAAGACGGATGTTCTCCTTTCTTATATAAAAAAGCTCAGCATACACCCAGTCAAAAAATCCGCGTAAATCCGGATCAGGTTCCACATTAATATTTGGGCTATGATGAAGTGTTGTTCCTAAATATTTTTTTGAAAACTCATCATATTCACGGGTAAACATGAGCATCTGATGCCATAGTTCATCTACTTTCTCACTGAACATTGGCGACTCTTTTAAAAGGGATGTCAATATGAAGTAACGTTTCAAATCCATGAGACGCCACTCGTACTCATACTCTTTTAGCCTGTTCTCCCTCCGTACCCGCTCTTCCACATTTTCCAGAAAACTATTACTAAGAGATTGCTCCAGATTATCGCTTAACTTTTTTAATCCTTTCATCCGTTTTACCTCTAATAATTTTGGCGGTAAACCAAATTTAAATGAGCGTTTTTTACGTATAAATAAAATTACACAAATAAAAACTGCAAGCAGGAGTAACCACTTCATCTAATCCCCCCGTTCTTAATTAAATGCGTTTCAATAGGAATGAATACAAAAAGAGAGCCCATGTAGATGAAAGCTCTCGACTTCCGATCATAATTGAGCCACTTGCAATTGTTTAGCTAACATTGTCTGTACCGGAGGCAAAAAATACAGATGATCCACTGCAATCGATAAACTGTATGATGTTAATGTTAACAAATTCTAACAACTCCCTCAAATATTCGCAAACAAAATAGCCGTGCCGCAAAATCCGACCATAACAAGATTTCCGAAACAGCTAGTTTAAATCTATTTCACTAGTTTTAACTATGCGACAGCATATGGGGAACAGGCTAGTTTAAGTGATTGGCCTAAAACCTTCATTAATTATCAAGTAAAGGTATGAGATATTTCCTGATTAACTCAATTCTATCTTTGGCCCGTGGCATAAAACTTGAAGCAATAGCAATAACATATTGTTTATCAGGAATGACAAAAACCGCATTTCCACCATCCCCCAATGCTGCATATCCATTATACTCACCTTCATCAATAATCCACCATAAGTAACCAAACAAAAGCATACCCCAACTACTCTTCGCTTTAATACTATCTTTAACCCACCGCGAGGAAATAATTTGTTTTCCTTTCCACAAACCATTATTCAAATATAACTGTCCAATACTAGCCATATCCCGAGTTGTTAATGCGAGCCCCCAGCCTGCAGTGTTTACCCCTTTAGGATCCACAACCCATCCGTTAACATATTTATCTTTAAGAAATGCTAAATATTCTTCCTTATTATTAATATCTTTATTATGAGGCACTTTTATTTCAAGCGGTCCAAAAAGATTTTCATCAGCAAAGTCAGTGACTGTTTGCCCTGTTGCATTTTCAATAATCCCAGCCAAAATTTGCATACCGACAGTAGTGTACTTAAACTCTCCAATACTACCTTTACCGCCTAACAAATCCAATGCCGCTTTTGTCCAATCATCACTTGTATATACCTTCGTATATGGCTCACTTTTGTATTTATACGGTGCTGTCATTGTCAGCAAATTCTTTATCGTAACATTTTGAATCGTTTTTTCTCCACGCTTGATTTTATAATCCGGAAAGAAGTCCAATACACGTTGTTCAACATTGCTAATATAACCTTTATCGATAGCTATCCCTATAAGAGCAGATGTAATGCTCTTTGTTACCGAAGCAATGTGAACCGTATCATTTTGGCTGTATCCATTAAAATACTGCTCATATTCCATATTCCCATTTTTCAAAACAACAATCCCTGTAATATTGTTGTATTCATTATTTATAAGACGCTCTATTCGCTCCAACCTATCGCCTCCTCATCCATAAGATAATTTGATATAAAAATTTTTTCAATAGCTATTTTTCTCAAGCTAGCCATTCCACATCTAATAATTTATATTGATTTATCCAGGATAAAACAGCAAAAACAGGCTTTTAGAAATATTAGACCGTTTCTAAAATGCCTGCTTTTTATTTAACACTATTCATATATAGTAACTTCACCGATACATAATATTGGAAATGCATTTGGCAATATGAGGATACCGGAAGTTTATTGTACAGGCTGTGTTCCACTTCTTCGTTAGTTTAACTATATCCTTTTTCCAACTTAACTTAAGATAGTCAATTATGATTAATGGATTCCTCAATTCGATCCAACCATTCTGTTACTAAATGATTAAAAAGTTGTGGTTGTTCAATTTGCAGATTGTGGCCCGCTTTATCTAAAGTAGCAAATGTCCCCCTTGGATACTTATTTATTAATTCCAGTGCATCTTTGTATCCAACAGAAGAGTCTTGTCTCCCTAAGAGAAATACACTAGGTTTATTAAAATCAGTCTGATCAATTTCAAAAGTAAAACTATATTTTTTCTTTACCTTATTTAGAAACTCTTCATCTCCAACCTTACACCCACTTAAAATTTCTTCGTTGTACCTTAACCATGTATATTCATCAAGTACAACATTATTGTTCCTAAAATCATCTAATTCTTCCTTTGATAATTTTTTAATAAATCTATCATCTGTTTTCAATATTTTATGTTTTTCAACTGTTCTTTTTTCTGGGGAAGGAATAATAACAGGACAAATAAAAGCTGCTCCAAGCACCTTTTCTTTTTGCTTTTGAATGATGCCCCTAGTTATATAGCCACCATAAGACTCTCCTGCAATTATGTATTCTTGATTAGGAATTACAGCTCGAATAAATTCTAAAACTGCTTCCAGCATTTCATCAGAACTAGTAATGTCATGATAATTTTTTGTTAATCCCATACCCGGTAGATCAATATAAATGCGTCTCCACCCATCCGTCTTTTTAAATATAGGTTCCATACATCCAGTCATTAATCTATGATCGGGAGAATAACCGTGAATCATCAAGATTGGTATACCCTCCCCAAACTCGTCATAATATATTTCTGCTTGACGAACTTTACAGAATGCCATATTCAATCCCTCCTTCTTAAATAACAAAATTTTTTAAGGTGATAAAAAAAGTTCTTACGTTATCTTACTTTTAACCCCAATGACTAGCTATGTTACTTCAGCCGCCCGGCAAAAAGATTTTACCCGTTCAAAATCTTACTTCTTAGTTAGAATATATAGTTGTATATGGAGGGGGCCTACAATGTTATCCAATATCTTCTTGTTAATTTTTGATCACCTGGATCTAGGCGTTTATCCTCCAATATGCCACCGTTATTTTCGATTACTCCAATAGAAGCAATATTATCATCTGTGCATGTTATAAGCACCTTATCTAATCGAAAGCTCTTTGCTTCGATTAAAGCGAGTTGCAGCATTAATGTGCCTAATCCTTGACGTCTTTTGCTCGGTGCAATTGAATAGCCGATATGACCGATATAATTCAATAAGTATTCATTTAATTCTTTTCGGAAATTTAGCATTCCGACAATTGTATTATTTGTAGTATCGACTGCAATATACTGCTCTGCTGGCATCCAACCTTCCTGCACAGTATCCCAATGCCGATTTTTTTCAACTTGGCTAAGCCAATTTTCAATACTATTTGCTAAAATAAGCTCAGAACTGCCTTCAATTCCATTTGGACTGTATGGAAATTCTTCTCTATAAGCTTCTATTTGTGATTTATGCGCTAGCGTTGGTGCAATAAGCTGAATAGTTGACATTCACATCTCTCCTCCCCCTCTGATTTTAACATGTTTTTCCATATCATAAAAACCAGAAAGCCATTAATAAAAAACTTGGCAACTATATCGTAGTCAAAAGCATTTTAAAATAATTATGATTTACGCCAAGGAAAAGGCTGTACTTCATTTAACGGTTTCAAAATAATCTCCTTCGCTCCCGTAAAAATGGAACTTCAACTTGAATGTTTAAGTAAACGGACGTTTTGTTGTTATTTAAAAAGAAAGGATATTTAACTTTGAATACCCTTTCCCACACTCTAAGCAAATACATTGAGCAGAGTATTAGGGAAATTTTAGTAGTATTTCATTTTCCCATTCCTATTTAGAGTATAATAAAAGTAAATAATGGAATAATTTGATTTTTTAAATGTACTGATATTAAGGAGGAAAGGGGAGTAAATATGAGGAAAGTAATTTTAATCGTATTGGCATTGGTGCTCTGTTCTGCATCAATTGCTTCCGCAAAAGAGGAGCTGTCGGCACCTTCAGGGATTCCTTATACTGAACTAAAGGACCGTGTTGAGGAATATGCTTCTAACTATATCGGGAAATCTGCAGCAGGAGCAAATGTGCTGATTGTGAAGGACGGTAAAATTTTCATGAATACGTCCTATGGCTATGCAGATGTTGAAAATCAGATAAAAGTCACTCCAGATACTGTTTTTGAATGGGGTTCTGTTACGAAGCTTTTAGTATGGACCAGTGTGATGCAGCTTGTAGAGCAGGGAAAGCTGGAATTGACTGAAGATATCCGTGCGTATTTGCCGGACGGTTTTTTAACAAAACAGCAATTTGAAGCCCCCATCACGATGCTGAACCTTATGCACCATGATGCTGGGTGGGAAGAGAAATTTACAGATTTATTTTATATGTCGGCAAATGAAATAAAGCCCTTGGAAGAGATGCTTCACATTACCGAGCCTTATCAAGTGCATGAACCGGGAAGTGTAGTTTCCTATTCGAACTTTGGCGTAGCACTCGCCGGCTTTATTGTAGAACAGCTGGCAGCACAGCCATTTTATGAATATGTAAATGAACATATATTTTCTGTTTTGGATATGAGGGATACAGCGATTCACCCTACACAGGAAGATAATTCAAATGTATCAGCAAATAGGGATGCAATCTTTGGATATATTGTCGGCAGCGACGGTGAATTCAGTATTTCAAAAAATGAACGTGCCTTTATCGGTTTGTATCCAGCTGGCAGTGCAATTGGCACAATAGAGGATGCAGCGAAATTTATGATGGCCCTTATGCCGGCAGATGGCGAGGATAGTCCATTATTTCAAAACAATCATACATTGGAGGAAATGCTGACGACAACTGATTTCTATGATGATGGCTTACCGCGGAATTCGCATGGCTTTTGGGAAGGGCTATATACCGTAAATGTATTGGAGCACGCGGGAAATACGGAAAGTTTTTCTAGCAATTTCACCTTTTCTGCCGAAGAGAAGCTGGGTGTAATTGTCATGACCAATCAGATGGCTGAAGCAGGACTGAGCTATGGATTGCCGACACTTCTGTACGGGGAATATTCTGCTGCAAATGGCAATCAAACACTGCCAAATGCGAAGGAGCTTGAAGGAAGCTACACTATGGCAAGGCTGCCCCATAAAGGCTTTACAAAACTGTACGGGGCGCTAAGCATTGGGAAACTTGAAGCGGAAGCACAAAATAAATTCAATATTTTTGGAATGACATTCGAACAGATCGCTCCTTATCTTTATAAATCTACAGATGATTTTAAAGTAAATTTTCACGTTACGATGAATGGTGGCAAAGTGGAAAAGATTTCAATGCCGACAAGCGATATTCTGCCTGCCTCTCAAAATATGAAATTTTTTAATATATTCAGCATCGTATCGGTAGCTTTCAGCGGGCTATATATGCTCATTTTTTTACTGATCGCGTTAATTAAAACGATTAAGAATCGTAAAAAGGCAACTCGTGTTCCATTCATTGGAAAATGGGAAATCCTCTTATTTTTTGCGAATATTATCCCTGTTATAAATGTAATTGTTTTAGCTTACAGAACATTGAATTATGCTTCTTATACATCCTTAAAAATCCACTTTTGGGTGAATTACGCATATATCGCTATAATAGTGATCTGTCTAGTTGCCTTATTAATCGATTGGAGGAAATTGACGTCAACACGTGGAAAAAAAATTCGCTATGCCTTTTCCTTTCTCCCGTCACTGTTGCTTGTCATCCTAATTTTCGGCTGGGAGCTTTATTATTAATTTAATTCTTGGTTTTGCAGTTCCCGCTTAAAGAAGATAATCACGAAACCGTTCAGTTGGCCAGGTGCTGTTATAAAAGAACCTGGCCGTTCATTTTATTTAGTTCCCTATAATTTTTAAGCACTTAAAAACGTTCCATAGTAAGATCGGTATTTACGGATACTGCAGCTTTATTCCCCTTGGCGGCTGAAATCATCAATGAAGAGGGTCTGGATTTTTCCGTTTCCCCTGCAATATATATATTTTTTTGCGTTGTTCTGCCAACACCATCCGTTATCACTTTTCCGTCTTCATGCACTTCACAACCAAGCTTCTCCGCAAACTGATTTGGGCGATAATAAATTGGAGCTACAAATCCTCTTGATCTTATCAGTGTTTCCCCTGTTTCAAATTCGATTTTTTCAAGATAACCATCATTACCTAGCAAGTTTTTTATTGGCTCGCCTATTATTTTGATATTGCGCTTTTGCAGCTCTGTCGCACCTTCTTCGGATAGTTGCAGTCCATTCGTCAAAACGGCCAAATCCTGCGACCAATTATATACTAATTTGGCCAGATGGAGTGCATGCTCTTCTTTTTCAGCAATGACAACCAATGGCTGATCCCGCTGCTCCCATCCATCGCAATATGGGCAGCTAAACAGGCTTTTCCCATAAAAATCCCTTATGCCCGGTATAGAAAACACCTCTTGTATACCGGTTGCTAATAAAATTTTTTCAGTAGTATATTCCTGGCCATTGGACGTTTTGACAGTAAATCTCTCATTGCCTTTATCCTTGATTATTTCAGAAACTGTTGCATTAAAATAAGATACTGACGGATAATTCCGCAGTTCCTTCAACCCTATTTCTTTTAATTCCTGTGGCTTTATCCCATCGCGGGTAATAAAACCATGTGCCTCTCGTGTCGCTTGATTCCTGTTCGTCCCATCATCGAATAAAGCAATTTTCCTTCTGGCTCTCCCTAAAGTCAAGCTGGCACTTAACCCGGATGGACCTCCTCCTATAACAATACAATCAAGGGCATTCATTTTCTGCCTCCCTATATTTTCGTTCATATTTGAATTGTTGTTTGCAAAATAGAATAAAATCCTTTATACCCTGTCTTGATTATTTTGAACCAAAAGCTATGGAGTATTCTTTAGGAATTAAGCTAAAAGGAAAATTTGAAAGGCTTTGTTTTGGGATTCGCCATATGACCCCAAATAGTCAAATACGGAATCTCCTTTTAAATTTTTGCAGCAGCTCACATACGAAATAGTCCCCAAATATATACAGTAGAGGTAGCTTTAAAAAAAACACTTTATCGTTATTAATAAAGCAGCCATTTCCCCTATCAAATTATTCATTTTAATTCCAACGAAGCAGATGCTGAATATTTCATATGTCCATCAACTTAACTTCTTTCAGGTATCGGTTGTTTATGATGAGGCTCTTTACTTTGTCCATTGTTTTCGGTCCTATAGGTACTCCGCCTTTTCTATTCAGCAAAATCCATCTAAGACACGCTAACGCTTCGAACGCTTCAAGCTCTTCCCGTTCAACGCTATTCCCGGATAAATATGCGGAACTAAACAGTTGCGCATTCCGATCAGAAATATATATTTTCATTAAAATAAGTGCCCATGCAAAATCGTATACAGGGTCGCCTAATTGCCCGTTCGTCCAATCTATTACGGTATACCGGTCATTAGCCTCCAATATGTTTCCTATATGGTAATCGCCATGGATAATACACTCTTGTTTCATTACAGTTATTTCAGCAAGGGAACATAACACATTAAATATGTCTTCGTGTTCCCTGACTCCGGGAAAGAAGTAGTCAATGAAATCGTACTTTGGAATATTTATGTTTCCGTTTTTTTCAATGTCGATTCGATGTATTGCTGATAATATGTTCGCAATTTCAATCACTTTCCTCTTATTCAGTTTACGAACGGGCATACCTCCAAAACTTGTTAGCAACACCTTATCGCCATTTGGATTTATGCCCCAACCAACTGGCTTAGAGACTGATATTCCTTGTTCAAAAAAGATATTTAACAAATCGTACTGGAAACGAACATCAGGTTTTGAATGTTTACTCCATACTTTCAGCACAAAGCTTTCTGTATCTGAGCTTATTTTTATTACTTCAGCTTCAAATCCATGATCCATTGAGTGTGTTACCAAGGCAGCTCCCTCATTTAATAAATCACCCAAAATTTCACTTTTTCCAATCCACTCTATATTGCTTAAAGGGCTAGACATTGAATGCACATCCTTTCTGATTATTGTAAATTTTCCTTTTCATATATCTATATTAATGGAATTTGAATTCCCCTCCAATAGTTGTGAATCAATTTTAAATCGCAGTAGGAACATAAATCCAGCAAACGACCACCGCACAATATGCGGGAAATATGTCGCAACACATAGGTTACGGGTAGTTTTTAAGAGCTTAAAACATGAAAAAGGGCATCCAAGATCGGATAGACGACTTTGGATGCCTCTTAATTTCCACTGAATAAACTAGCTTACTTTTATTCCTCTGTTGTTTCTGTTGTTGTAGTATCTTCTGCAGCTACAGTAGGAGGAGGAGTCAAAGCAAAAAGAGTAGGAACTTGTGCAGCTGCTCCTGTACCTAATGTGATTTGCTGAACTTGCAAAACTTTTAAAGTAAGGTCCAGCACAATTTTTTCACGCAAAGTGTGGAATGATCCATCATGATATGTGGAGTGTGGTGAAAAATCAAGTTCATAGAAATTGGCAGCAACTAACTCCCCATATGGCTGCTCATTGTACTTCACAAGGTTTTGGAAGAAATATTTATCTAAACGAGCGTCCATTTGAGTTTTTTCGTTAAGGAAATTAGCTTCTGCATTCTCCGAAATACCAATGATTGGAGCGCTAAAGAAATCAGTACCTGCTAATTCTGCAAAACCTGTAAACCGAACATTTGCAATTCGATCTTGGAGCGGTGCATTGTATTCTGCGGAAGCATATTCAATATTTTTGCGAATATGCCCTGAGACAAATAATTTAGCTCTTGTTACTCTGAAATAATCAGTGCCAGGAATTCGGGTAAATGCTACTGGTACTAGTTTTACTTGATCTAAAAATACATGTTTTTTTACTCGTTTAATTTCGGTAGCTGGCGGATATAGGGAAATATCTGACTCAACAACAATTTGAAGAGTTCTTTCTGCAAGTACTACTGGAATTTTAAAGAAAGCAGTTTGAGTTGTCGGAACTAAAGTGACAGGTGCATCAGAAACAGGAATTTGTTGATGTGATTTAACCCCAAAATCTTCTTGTTTACAATTTTTAGCTTGCTTCGCGTAGCTATCGTTCATTGAATAGCCATCATTTTTTGAATAATTTTGTTCCGTCATTATTTAAACCTCCTTTTCATTTATTGTTAGAGTTAAACTCTACACTCTTAACATATGGATTAATGAAATTAGGGTTTAGGCAAGTAAAATAGTCATCTGATTCATTTTCAGAAAACATTTATATGACATATAAGTTACAAAAATTCCTGCAAGCTGCGAAAAGACAAAGCCTGTCCCCCTTACTACCACAAAAAAGCTACTCAATTTTATTTCGAGTAGCAATCCAGCTCAACATATTGTTCCTGCATGAAATGAATATACAATTGAGCGACACCATTAACTTGAAGATATTTCCCCTTTGAATTTAGTTCCTGATGCCATACAAAATTAATTTGATTTAATAGACTACGAATGGGTTCTGCGAATTTTTGGTAATATTCATAATGGAAACTGGGATCATATTCATGCTGAGATTGGAACATAAATTCACTTTGGCTGCCATGAGGAGAATCAGGTACTGTTAGCCAGTTAATATTTGCCGTTTTTGACCATGGAATAGAGACTTTCAATGATTGAATTTTATTTTCCAAAGCTTTGTTGCTAAATTCAATTTCTGCAACGAATTCACCTTTTAGAAAGACTGACTTTGAAGCTAATACAACTTTACAATCAAGCGATTGGATGGTCCATTCTACTTTTACGATATTATCAAGAGGCATTAACAAATCAATTGTTTCAACAATATCTATATCTGTTTCTAATCTACACAGCAATACTTCCATCTTGACAGTTGTTTTTTTTTTCTTTTCGACAGACACGATAAAATGGGTGTTTTCCTGAACAAACCGCCCATGGTCAACTTCCTTCAAACACGCTCTGTTAAATGGTTCATTTCTGTTAATGCAATACTTTCTTTTCTTATCCTTTTTAAAGGAAGGTTTTTTTTCACACAAGTGAATTTCATCGTTGGGAGTGTCGGTATCTTCTCTTTCTTGTGAATGTAAATATTTCTTTTGTTGTGATGAATCATGCTTGCCATCAATATTATATTCTTTTTCATTATTATTTTTTTCATGAGTAGAAGGAAATTCATCGTCAACAGGTGAGTTTTTTTCCTGTACTAGCAACTCATTACTATCACTTTGCACAAAGTGAATTTTCTCAACTTTAGGTAAATCCTTTATTTTATCTGATTTTGCCTCTTTCAAGTTTGTGAATGAACTTTGTTGCTTTTTTTCCAGTAACTCATCGTTTTCCGAAAGCATGGTGAAGAATTTATTTTCAATAGTGTTGTTATTTTTATTCAACGTTTCAGTATCTTCTTCATTCATGTAAATGCACTGCTTCCCTTCCTGCAATTCATCGCTTTCTGAAAGCATGGTGAAGAATTTATTTTCAGTAGTGTCGTTGTTTTCTTCCAACGATTCAGCATCTTCTTCATTCATGTAAATATACCGCTTCTCTTCCTGCAACTCATCGCTTTCTGAAAGCATGGTGAGAAATTTATCTTCAATAGTGTCGTTGTTTTCATTCAATAATTCAATATCCTTTCCTTCAGATACTGAATGATTGTCACGCTCATCTAGCATGGAACGAAATTCATCAAATAGCATTTCGAAATTTTCATTTTTCGCATGAACATTTATGGATGTACTTTCATTCGAATTTAAAATGGAATCATTCTCAACTTTGTCTTCTTGAAGTGTTGCAAATCCTTCATTTTTAGAAGAAGTATCATCCAGCATATGAGAAAATTCCTTAATTAAAGCGGAAACTACTTCTTTCTTGTCCATTTTTTCATTTTTCGGGTTTTTGCTTTGAGCATTACTAAATGCTAACTCATCTATCGGCTCCTCATTCACAGGTTTTTGTATCGAATCAACTTTTGGTGGTGAAAACATAACTGGTTTTGATTCGGTTATTTTCTCTAATTGATGATTTATATAGATGGGATGTTTTATTGTATTGTCATATTGACTATTTTTCTGATTTTGTCTGATTTCCTTCTGCTCGAATCCTCCCTTATTGCTTAAAGAGAAATGAATGCTTTGGGGGGTAGTAGGATTTCTATAATAATCATAAACCTTCTCTTGATATGAGCCGGAGTCTACAAATGGATTTTGAAAATTATTCATCGCTTTTGAAAGGAATGCTCATAAACATCCCCTCCATTCCCCTCCTTAAGAAAAGCTAAAGATTTCTTATTACTCCATTAAATAATGAGATCAAAAATTTCCTTGCTTGAGGTTAAGTATTATAATTCAGCTGGAAATATTGGAATTTATTAAATCCTTAACAAAAGTCATCACAATCGTCATTTGTTGTTGAAGACACACGGATTTGTTGGTTTTGAAGTACTTTTAAAGTAATATCAACGACCATCTTTTCTTCAACTTGAGTAAAGACACCTTCACCAATAGGAGCATCCTTTAACAAATCAGTTCGATCAATTGCTTCATCCCATTCAATAATATTACTTGAAACTAACTCGCAAAATGGTAATTCATTGTAATATTGAGTGGAGTTTTGGTGAAATTGAGAAAGATCGCTTGATAGAAATTCATCTTTTTCCGGAAAACCGCTTGGCAATGATTCCGAAATTAAGAAATCGAACTCACTCCGTTTGTTGATTGAAGGCTGGACAGGTTTTCTCAAATAATGTTTGATTTCCGTTACGCAACTAAAAGGAACATCAACCGTTAAGGAATTTATACTTGAAGAAAGGGTTTTTAAATTACACTCAGGCTCTGTCATTGGGCTCGCATATTGAATATTTTTTCGCACAAACCCTTTTACAAATAATTTGTCTGTTGGCAGAAGCAATCTGCATTGCACTAATTTAATCTGTTTTTTGACATCTTTTATTTCCAAGACAGGCTTCGGAAATTTAATACAGGCATCTAAATTTGCTTGTAGAGTGAGTTCAGCTAATACAACAGGAACTTTTGTATATATTTTCCCAATACTTACATTGGGTTTATGAGGTTTATTTTCACACTCATTTAAGCTTAATGGAAAGTTACATACATCATTTTTTTTATCTTCGTACATCTTGCCCCTCCTAAATATCAATTAGTGCATCATATGCGGGGTAAATGCCTACTCTTTGGGCGGTTGCCTAAAATCATATTAAGCATGAAATTAAAAAGTACAGGCACGTGTGGGCTATTGTTTTGCATACAATTGAAAAGAGAGGTGAGTGAAAACATGGAAGGAAAGAACTTTCTTGCGGTTGATTGCGGGAATAGCTGGTATAAAGCTCTGTCATGCAATGATGGATATTATCGGGATTACCAAATACCAAACGCAATCTCTTTATACGATGAAGAATTCCATGAAAAACCCTATGATGAGGGAGATATCAAATTTGAAGAAAGTCTTATAGTTGAACTCAAAAGTCATGCCATTATTGATAAAAGGGAAATATTCTATATTGGTAAGGCAGCAACTAAACAACGTGATGTAAGTTTAACCGGATTTAATAATCAGAAGGTCGACGAAGACCGCACTTATATTCTCTTATTTGGTTTGGCTGCATTTCATGCCATTTGCGTAAGTCCTGAGGAAACCGAAATACACTATCATATCGATCAGTTAGCGGTATCACTGCCAACTACTCAATATAAGGAAATGAAAGAAAAGTTTAGACAACGGTTATTAGGGACACATACAATCATTTTCCGCAAGGTACCCGGTGTTTCAGAACCAAAGGAATTATCAGTTAAATTGTATGTAAAAGATGTCATTATCGGTGCGGAAGGTGCTTGTGCTTACATTGGGTTAACACGAGATCAGGAGACATTAGGTGTCAAAGATGATGTGCTCGTTAAGGATTCACAGAAAGGGATTATTATTGGAGATCTTGGTGGAGATTCAGTTGATTTTGTTGGGATCAAGAATAATAAACCGGTTGCTTCTGTAGAAGGGGAAACATTTGGTGTTAATCAATTCCTCGATAATATTATTCAAAAGGTAAGTAAAAATGAATTATATAAATTTGATTCACGCGCTGAATTAGAAGAAAAACTAGCTGCCGGACAATCAGAATGGTATGTGGAGCCTTTTGCAGGTGTTCGAAAAGATATAAGCAAATATATTATCCCACAATTAAAATCACTGGCCATAAAGTACTTGGAACATTTTGATCGAATCAGAAGCAGTTCAAATGAAATTAAAGGAGCCACAAGATATATTGCAGTCGGGGGAGCTGCCAAACTAGCACAGAAGCAAATCCAGGAAGTTGCCGTTCGATGGGCTGATAGAGGTCGACCAATTCAATTAACCTTCCCCGAAGATATGGAAAAATTAAACGTTCATGGCTTGATGATCCTTGCAAAAATGAAACAAATAAAAGCAGAACAAGAAAATGAAAACCTAATCTCTGTGAGAAATTAGAGGATGATGGAAATGTCTAAATTATATACAGATTACATCAATCAGACAGCACTAACAGTCCCGCCCCGTTTTATCGATGTTAAAAGTGGTGAGACACTGGAGGTTTCAACAGAAATCTTTAATCAAATCGAATACCATACCGAAAATCAGACCCTCATTCATTTAATATTATCAGCTCTTAATGAATACTTTCATCCGATTAAAAAAAGGCAGCCAAATGAAGATATTTTAACAGAATTAGTCCAGATCAAAAAAATGCTGCAAAGACATCAAATGAATAATGCATATGTACGCATGCCAAAGAAAATGGCATTGGCAAAAACAACCGATTTAGATTTAAAGGATGTCGATAATATTCTGGAAGTTTTCGGAGGGTGAATTATATAGGTGAACTGTGGGGTGAGTTCACCTATTATGACTTTAAAGATTTTACAATCGTACAGCAGGCAAAGTGGAAACAGCACAGAAGCAGGATAAATCAACATTAATGCAAATCCCTGTTTTCATTAGATCGTCAACATATTGATGATTGATTTGATCACAGGGGCTATGAATCTTTCCGCATCGATCTCTTCTTGGTTTAAATGTTAAAAGTTCTAATTCAGCGCAATTATCTTTCAAATCCCTAATTTTGAAAATAAAACTAGTAATACATACGAATTTTTTATCCTTCATCCCTACTGGACAAGCAGTTACTCCTTCACCTTTAAATGGTTCACACCCACAATACAGAATAATCGGAATTGTATTTTTGCTAAATTTTTTATGCTCTTTCTCTTCTAAACGTTCTTCAAACGATTCATCACATGAAGAACATTTCTTGTCGTGCTCTTTCTCAACTTTCCTTTGTGCTTTTAAAATTGCTTCAAGAATTTCTTCGACACAAGCGCCTTTATGTTTGCCCTTTTGGCAATTGCCTTTGCAATGTCCTTCTTCTTTGTATGTTGGAAAATATTCCTCATTATAACTGCTCTCTTTTTCATGGTTATACATGTCCTTCCCTCCAGATAAATAATAATTATTCCTTTTATCATATGGGACGGGAAAATGTTGTGCTTGAACACTTTGCCTATTAAGAGGAAATTTGAATGATTATAAATAAATTTGGTTTGTCCACTATCCCCAATGGCGAACAAGTTTCACAGTAATCTGAAGATCGCTATATAAAATTACCGGGTACTGTTTTCCTCTATAAAAAGCCCTGAACAAAACACATGACTTGTCAATTGTTGACTAATCAACTAAAATAAAATCTGCTCCAATTTCAATAAAGAAGGGTGAAAACGATGACTCAACAAAAAACAGCTTTAGAAAAATTAATGGAAGAACGCAAATCGGTGCGCAAATATGAGCCGGATGTTACGATTCCTCGTGAGACAATTCAACATATTTTACAGCAAGCAACATCCGCTCCATCATCGAGCAACTTACAATCCTGGCGCTTCCTTGTTATTGATGATCAAGAGCAAAAGAAAGAATTACGCATCGCTGGATTTAATCAGGAGCAAATCGAAACATCGTCGGCGATTATTGCCGTAATAGGCGATAATGAAATGTATAAAAATGCTAAGCAAATAAATGATTTAAATGTTGAGCTAGGCTATATGCCACGTGATATCGCTGACATGATGATTGCCAATTCTGAAACTATGTACAGCAATTTATCAGATATTGAACGAACTAATATTGCGCATTTAGATGCAGGTTTAATCTCTATGCAAGTTGTACTTTTAGCGAAGGATATGGGCTATGACACAGTAATAATGGGCGGCTTTGATAAAGCGGCATTCGCTAAAAAATATGAGCTGCCTGCCAATGAGCTGCCGATGATTTTAATCGCTATCGGCAAGCCAGCCATGCCGGCACGTAATTCATCACGTTTACCATTCGAACAAATTATCCGTTTTTCCAGCTAAGTGAATTACAGGAAAATTTTCCTGGCATGTGATGGATGACCTTTATTTCGAATGCAATAGTCATATGGTGTTTCATATAATGCATAATTTTATTATACTTTATCCAAATGAACGGAAATGCTACCATATAGGGATACCTAAACGATGGATGTAATATAGAGTCATGGACATAATCGAGCTAAGTTAGTAAAATAACTTATATGAGAGGACGTGTCCGACATG
>NZ_JBQCJW010000048.1:0-16661 GCF_051967575.1 Solibacillus silvestris | reverse complement strand
TGTGGAACAATCCGTTCGGGATGTTGCCCCAAGAAAAAACTTAGGCAGAATGTGTCCGAAAATTTGACGTAGATCCACGATGAGTAATCAATGTAAGGAGGATTAGTATGGAAGTTTGTTTGGATGATAAAAAACAAATGATTATGATGTTAAAAAGATTAGACCGTCACGTAACGCAGATTTTTGAAAAAAGAACAGAAGTCAGTTTGACGAGATATGAAATTTTAGGTTCTTTAGTAAAAAAAGGCAGTGTTACACAAAAGGTACTTCAACAATCATTAGCTATCGATCAATCGGCAATTACGCGTCATCTGAAGCTGCTTGAAGAACAGCAATATGTCGAACGCAAACGTAATGAAAAGAACAACCGTGAAGTGCTTGTAACGATTTCCGATAAAGGACGGGCACTACTGGAAGGCTGTACAATGTTTAAAGATCAATTTTTAAATGATCTTTACGAAGATTTTTCGGATATCGAATTACAGCAACTTAATCAATTTCTCACACGCTTAAATCATAATGTGGAAAAACTTTAAAATCTTTTGCAGTTAATACGGTTTACCTAATTCCAATAAGAAAGAAGAACGAATTCCTTCAGCAGGAAATCGTTCTTCTTTTTATTATATTAACTCCAGTTAATTATTCAGACTTCATTCCTTAATGCTACTGGATAGAAACATTGAAGCATCTTCATTCATAAAAATACGCTTTCCATGATAGAATGTCTTAACTTCGATTGATTTAAAGCCAGCTTCGGATAATTCCTTTTTGAGTTCTTCATGTGAAAAACCATTATGAACGGTTGGATGACTTATTTTATCGTTTTTGTCAAAATCCACAATAATAAGTTTGCCGCCATCATTTAATAGATTGAATAATTCCTGTAATATTTTTTTAGTATTTGGAATATGTAGCAGGACGAGTGACAGTAAAACGATATCTGCATCCAGTTCAGGCTTTTCTTGAGTAAAATCTGAATAAAGTACTCTTGCGTTCGTAATCCCCTTGGAGGATATTTTAGCTTCGGCAACAGCAAGCATTTGCTTTGATGAGTCTACCAGCAAGATGGAATTCACTAAATCTGATACTTCCAAACTAACCAGACCCGTACCGCTCCCATAGTCTAATAAAGATTTTGATTTACTATTTTGTAATTCCGGTCTTACGGCTTCAACAATAATTTTAGCTAATTCTATTCTTTCCACTGTATCATATCTTTTTGCCATTTCTTCAAAAACATTACTTTCCATTTTTTCACTCCCCTATCTACTACATATTTTATAGTTGTTATCAGGTTCCTACTAATAATATCTCCTTATCCCTTTAAACTGCCCAATTGGTTAAGTACATTTCTATTTTTTCACCAACCTTGTTCAATTATGAATTCTTTTAAATGAGAACGTTTATCATCTGTGATATACTATAAATTGTAAAGAGATTAATAATTATGTAAGGAGAATGGATCATGCAAATATACTGGACGAAAATAAACACAATTATCGAAGAAACATCAGAGGTTAAAACGTTTTTGCTCGACCTTCCTGAAGGCTTCACATGGGAAGAAGGTGCCCACACACATCTTGCATTAGAAGGTTTTAATGCAGGCGATCAACCAAATAAAAGCTTAGTTCGCCATATGTCAATTTCCACGTTACCAAATGAGCAGTCAATTGGGATTACAACTCGTATTCGAGAACAGTGTTCAGAATTTAAATCGATTTTAAGAAATCTTGAAATTGGCAATGAAGTGGCGCTATTTAAAATCCATTCCAATGTACCGCTGAAAAGAGAAGACAAAAGTATTTACTTATTGTCCTCAGGTGTAGGTCTGGCAACTTTCCGACCGCTTATCCTTACTTATCTGGAACGACCTGACAACATCAGTCACATTAATTCCCTTAATATTGATTCTACAAAAAACTACTTATTTACCGACGTTTTTAAATCTGCATCTGACAAAAACTTCACATCACAGTATGTCGATAATCGAAATGATTACTATGAAGAAGTGAAAAAACTTGCTTTAGATCAAGACGGGCTCTTTTATGTTGTCGGCAGTGATGAGTTTATTATGCAAAACATTGACGTGCTGCGTGAACATGGCATCAAACCAGAACAAATTATGCTGGACAAACGCGGACAACAAATACCCAAATTTTTTTCAGTTGAATCTTCTATTTAAGTAAATATATATTTATGAAACAGGGCTGTCCGAAACGTCATTCTTCGTTTTGGATAGCTCTGTTTTTGATGATTCACATTCCCCCATAATATAATACATCAGAGATATTTCATCTGAGCCTTCTAATTTTTTGAAAGGAGAGATGGACACAGCGAATGAAAAAGAGAAAGAATGGCATCAAAATGCGGAGGTAGTTGCCGTATTCTTAAGCAATTTAAACCCATACTTAACAAAGGAAGTTCTGCAGAAAATGCTATATAAACATTTTAAGCTAAACAAAAAATGGATCACTTCCCTACATAGAAAAGTGATCCATTTTGCTTTGTCCCATGCTCAAGTGAGATTGAGTTAACCAAAAATGCCTTAGCAATCCTTTTGATTCTGTTTTTGGTTTCGGCTGAAATCTGCTTCCTTGGCGAACTCTTCTCTGTTCGCACGCTCTCGATTAGCATTTTGATTTTGATTTTGCTGCTTTTTGTTATCCTGCGTTTTATTATTTTTATGTTTATTATTGCCCATTCCACACTCACCTCCACTATAAGTGTGAGTGAAAAATGATTTTTTATCCGCTTTGCCTTAACTAAAGCAGTTTTCGTTAAATGAGTATTCTCTTATAGGCAAGCTTACTTGAAAGTTAACGCGCTCGGCCAAAGCCATTGACACCGCATTTTTCAGCCATTGAACTCTTGCTTCTTGGCCGTCATCTTCATGCAGCCGCTCAATAGGACCAATCGAGAATATATCCCCAAAAATAATAACCTGTTCCCATTTGTGTACCTTCATTATCTTCAAGGCCATTTTTAATGATCCCGCACCAGAAAGCCCAAATACAATATGTACCATTCGGCAGCTTTGCTCGTGCGGCATTTCTGCCCGTTTTCTTTCTATATCGAAAACCGGTTCATATATTTCTTCTAGTTCACTAATAAACTTTTTCTCAAGGTAGTCCGTTCCCCTCGATATTTCCAATTTTAATAGAATATGAAATAGCAGTGACTTCGCTTCCCGTTCAGGCAACTTCCCGATCGCTTCTTTCAATTCTTTTATCTTCATTTCAAAGTCCACATGCATTCCCCCTACTTTTAATAAATAACTTATAAATTACATTTTAAAGGAAATTGGACTTCTAAAGGTGCTTCAATATAAGCTATTTATTCTTCGTCATCCTGCTAATATTTACATATATCCTTGCCCCTGTCACTTTAAAGGCACGACAAGTTCCAATCCTTCTATATATACCAGTCTACCATCCTTATTCGTCATCCTAGGCTTCAAGTTAAATGATGATGGCGGTGTATCCATCGGAGGTAATATTAGTATCATATGGTGTCCAAATTTACCGCGTTCAACGCCGGACTGGAGTTTCAGACCTTCATAAATTTCTCCGGTGTTGTCCGTTACAACATATTCAAACCATGGCCAAGTATCATTAAGATTCATCTCAGGAGGATAATCAACCGCTAATTCGATTCGGGTTGCCAATGGACTGAAAATCACCTTTTCTGCTGTTATTGCGTAAATTCCATCATTTGATTTAGATGTTGTTTTTGGCGAAAACTCCGCCGTTTGACCTGCCGCTTTTTGCAGCGGGAAAGTCACTTCTAATTTTGCATCTTGCCCAAACATATTTTCCTGTATTACGGTAACATCAATTTCATCCCCATATGCATCGTAATTGCCAAATATTAATTGGTGGTGTTCAATCATTGTATTTTCATCCAAATCATCCTGACCGCCTTGTCCCCCCGCTACTTCGTCAACAGGCTGTCCATTGATCAGTATCTTTCCAAACCCAATATCCTTCAAATCAGGAATATCCTTTTCACTTGTGTACATTACCGATACCATTAAGCGATTTCCATCGTATGCCGCTTCTTTTACAGTCATCGTTATACCATCTCGGCTATTCTGTCTATCAATAATTGTCGCTATATTATCACGTTCCAACTTTTCTGAAGCAATATCACGAAAATCCTTATAAATAGTGCCGATCAATGGAATATTGGATAGCGCGTTCGCCATACCTGTTGAAACAAATCCGGATCCTAATAGCGATAAACCTAGAACACACGCTGCCAACAATGAGCGCTTCGTCGTTCTTTTAACAGCTATTTTTTTCTTTCCGTGATTAATGGCTGCTTTTTCTCTTGCCAGCAACTTCTCCATCGGCACTTCTATTTGATTAAGCGATGTATTGATTTTTTCTTTATTCATAAAGATAGCCCTCCTTTAAAACCGTTTTCAATTCTTTCTTTGCACGATTCAAATGCGATTTTACCGTACCTTCTGGAAGATTCATGATAATTGCAATTTCCCTCATGGACAGATCATGATAATACTTTAATAAGATGATGGTTTTTACTTTTGGACTCAAATATTTGAATGCAGCTGATAAATCCATAGTGTGCATAATGTCATCTACATTTTCCGGTTCTATCAAAGTTAAAATCTCTTCGTCGTCTGTCGGAAAATGACGGGACTCTTTCCGAATAAAATCGATGGCTTTAAACACTAGGATTTTTGTAATCCAGCCCGCAAAACTTTCAGGTTTCTTTAGTTTTTTTATCGATATAAAGGCTGTATATACAGCTTCTTGGTAAATATCAAGAGCATCCTGTTCATTTCGGACATAAGCATATGCTGTCCGGTACAACTTTTCACGAACAAAACTAATCAATTGTTCAAATGCTTCCCCGTCCCCCTTTTTTGCTCTTTGCACTAGCTTTTTGATTTCCATATACGCGCTCCTTTCTGTTACACATTAAAGTCGCATGAGGAAGTGAATTAGTTGCATATAAAATTCATTATATTAAAATAAATATCTCTTATAACGGCATCAATCATTTCTTCATTACAATAAATGATTACTCGCATCCGAAAACCTTTTTCAAACATAAAAAAGCGATCCCCATATTAGGAGTTCGCTATTTGCCGCTAATTATATCAGTTCCAACTATGCCACGGCTTCACTGTGCGTGAGTGAGTGCTGTCGTTTGTGCAAAATAAAATTAGAGGTAATCTGTATCATTATATTTCAAATCAATCTCATAAAATCTATTTTCCTAGAATGATTTATATTTCTAAGCTCCTATTTTTCTGATTTTAATATTGGAGCAATGTATCATTAATTTTGTTTGCGAAAGTAGAAGAATTTCATGTTGCAGCTTCTTTTTACTCAACGGAATAATTTCATCGTATCCCCATTCATCGAGCCCTCTTCTGCCACCGAAAACAATCTCATTCGGTTTGTTGCTATAAACATTTCTGGTAATATCATAATCCATAAAGAACTTTCGGACATTTAACCATTGTATTTCATAAGTGCTCCCGCCTTCTTCATATTGCTCAATAATCATTTGAATTGTAGTAGGGTCTTTATAGGTCACGAAACCGGCTGCCTGCATAAATGCCTGGCTGTTTTAGCCACACACACCCGCCGGTTCATCGGCCTTTATTGAATCAGCGGTAGCCCATACGCGCTAATTACTGTTCTTCACAATATTCTTAATACCAATATATGTTGCGTAAAAATAGCCGCCATATACGATTGCAAGGAATAAAACACTAACTGCTATACTTTGGTAATCAAAATTGAAGATTTCCCTGACGGCGCTTATTCCAATGATGGAATGGAGAATCGCCAGACTTAACGGTACCATAAAATAGATTAAAGTTTGACTCAATATTGCTTTGTTAATTAAGTTTTCCGTGACACCGATTTTCTTTAGAGACTTATATCGTTCCAGGCTATCACTTGCATCTGATAACTGCTGCAGTGCTAAAACGGCTGCGCTCGTGATGATAAATATCAGACCTAAAAACAGACCGATAAATACAACTAATGCGATTGCCCCATTCTCTCTATCTTGGACTTGCACCAATGTACGCCCGATCACCAAAGCAGGAAAGACATCTCGATACTGATCTGCTTCAAGCTTATTAAATACGTCAGCGAATTTCTTTTCCGATTTCTCGAAATATTTTTCATCGTACACTACATTAAAGCCGGTATGTTCCAGCTGCATACTTTCACTGAAGCTATCAGGGATAATAAGATAAAATAACTGCTCGTAAATGGCAACATTCACTGCTGCTTCTAAAGGAGATTCATTTTTAATCGTATAGGCGCTATCCCCTATATAGACGATTCTTTCCCTCCCCGTTTCGTTGGAAAAATTACGCTCTTCCCCTCTAGGATTCGTTACGACCAGTACTTCATTTTCCTTTAATTCAACAGCTTTTTGCCCCTGAATTTCCATCATTGCCTTATAATCCGAGAATTTAATGGCAAATATCGAATCATTATAATACAAACTTCCCTCTAAATTGCTTCGTTCCTGCTCCGTTAAATAAGAAGCCAGCAAATCTTCAGGCGTAACATCCAGTTTATATTCACGATAAAAGGCATGTTTTTCATAAGGCTCAAATGTAAAGTCTATTCTATTCAGAAATTCTTCCATCTCATTATCCTGCGGGTCTTCCCTTTTGACATCGACAAAGACCGAGGCGGAAGCATCAAATGTCTTAGTGCCTTTCTGAATACTTCCTTTTAAATCAAATGCCGTAAATAACAGTGAAATCGTTAAAAATAGCATAAGACAGATAACCGTCATCGATAGAAAGTTTGTATTGACCTTGTTATTGATCTGTCTTAGCACAAATATATTTATATCCTTCAAATAGATCTTTTTGTTCTTCTGCACAAGCTGGATAAAGAAACTGGAAAGACTGAAAAAGAAAAACAGTGTGCCGATCACCCCCAGCATGACCGTGACGATCAGTTCACCCGCTTCAGCATTTATGCCGCTCTTTAGAATCCGCGTATAGGCAGTTGCCAATAACCCGACAGCCAGCAGAAAGAGAAGCAGCGATACGAATGAATTCTTTACCTTTACTACTTCATTTTTCTTTGCCGCATTCAGCATATCAATCAATTTGTATTTTGAAATCGTCATCTGATTGAAAATCATCACAATTAGATAGATGATGCCAAAGTACAGCACGGTTTTCATCATTGCGCCAAATGAAATAATAAATTTAAATCTGTTCAGATCAAAGCCCAGGATGTTGGCCGTAATGACAGACATTCCTTGGGAAACGATTATTCCGAGGCCAAGCCCGACCACAAGCGACAGGACACCGATAAAAAGCGTTTCAAAAAGCAGTATTTTGGAGATGGTACCTTTTGGCATGCCTAATGTCATGTAGATACCTAATTCCTTTTTGCGCTTTTTTATTAAAAAATTATTGGCATAAATGATGAGCGCCCCAAGAACGACCGATACAAACACCGATGTTCCGGCCATCAGCTTATTCAGTGTTAAAATGACATTGGGGTCTTTATTCATTTCCAAAATTGTATTTTGCGCTTCAATTGAATTGAAGCTGTAAAATATACAGACACCCAGTGTTAGCGTAAGAAAATAGATGGAATAATCCTTAAAGCTTCGTTTGACATTGTTGACTGCTATTTTAAAGAACATGGCCAGCATCGCCTCCAAGTAACGTCACCACTTCAATGATTTTATTGAAGAATTCTTTTCTCGTATCATTTCCGCGGATAAGCTCCGTAAAAATACGACCGTCTTTTATAAATAAAATTCTGTTGGCGTAACTTGCCGTAAAGGAATCATGGGTCACCATGAGAATCGTTGAATGGAACTCTTTATTCAGCTTTTCAAATGAATCCAGCAGTAATCGTGCGGACTTTGAATCCAGCGCACCGGTCGGCTCATCCGCCAAAATAAGAGAGGGCTCCGTAACCAGCGCTCTGGCGCAGGCTACCCGCTGCTTTTGCCCTCCCGACAATTGAAACGGATACTTGTTGAGCAGCTCGGGGATGTCGAGCTTCTGCGCCACTTCTTTAATGAGCCGATCGATTTCCTTTATACCCCTCTTTTGGATCGTCAAAGCTAAAGCAATATTTTCGTAAGCCGTCAGTGTATCAAGAAGGTTAAAATCCTGAAAAATAAAGCCCAGCTCATCCCGTCTGAATGCTTCGAGCTCCTTTACCTTAAGTGCCGTAATATCTTTGTTGTTGATAATAATACTGCCTGTAGTGACATGATCGATTGTCGAAATACAATTCAAGATTGTCGTCTTGCCGCTGCCTGAAGGACCCATGATCCCTAAAAATTCCCCCTCATTGACCTTAAAGCTTATATTATCGATGGCTTTTGTAATATTGCCCTTGTTTCCATAATATTTTTCAATCTTATCGACATGTAATATTGTCTGCATTCTTTTTCCGCCTCTCCCCTCTATTTTTTCACTTCAAACCGTGCACTTGTTGCCATACTTTTTGAGCCGTCTGCATAGATCGTAACAGCGTAATGCCCTTCTTCAAAATCTTCAGGAGCAGATAGCTTCGAAGTGAAATAGCCGTCTTTGCTGATCTTCACTTCTTCTTCCACATAGATTCTGTTCTTTCTGTCGATTTCCCCCTTATACCATATAATCTGCGCTTTTTTAATCCAGAACTGATTCCCCTTTGCAGAAAAATAAACCGTATCTTCCGGTGCAAACATCGTCTTTCCTACTGGCATCCCGCTGCCGCTAATAGCCTTTGACACAACACCATTTTCGATATTCCTTTCATTCACATATCCATAAGTACTGTAACTGCCCACTGCCAAAAGAGCGATTCCTGCTAAAAGGATGACTATTTTTTTCAATCCAGTTCCTCCCCATCCATCATTTATCCTCATTTTATCAGTAGGAAAGATGGCGACATATTGGTTTCGGTTTTATTAACGTTGCATTTTTGCAAGAATACACATAAAAATAACGGATTTACAGCTAGTACAGATACGAGCCATAAATCCGTTTGTATATAAGGTTCACATTGCCGAAGCGGGATATACTGACCTTTCTTCCTGTTGCGCCAGCTTCTGTTATTTCACGTAAAATTCGGTGCTTGTTTCCCGGATGTCTGCCCCATCCACATAAATCGTGACACTGTAATGACCTTCCTCAAGACCTTCCGGAACGGACAGCTCAGCAGAGAAATAGCCTGCTTTGTTCAACTTCACTTTTTCCTCCACATAAATTCTGTTTACTGTGGCAATTTCACCTTTGTACCAGACGACCTGTGCTTTCTTAATCCAGAATCTGTTCTGCTTAGCAGAAAAATAAACGGTATCTTCCGGTGAAAACGTAGCCGTTACATCGACAGGCTTTCCTTTTTCATCGATGTTTTTTGACACAACACCATCTACTATTTTTGGCTCCGTAACATATTCATAGCCGAAGAAAGCGCCCACCAGCAAAACAGCGATGCCCAGTATGAGGACCACTGCTTTTTTCATTTCCAACTGCTTCATTCTAATTCCTCCCCATCGATCATTTGTCTTCATTTTATCAGCGGGGGGGAGGATGACATATTGGTTTAGATTTTATTAACGTTACATTTTTGCAAGATTAAAAATAACGGATTTACAGCGCGTATAGCCACGCGCCATAAATCCGCCGTGCTCAGCTATTACTGCATGAAGCTGACACTGCCTAAGGGGAATGTAAGACTAACCTTTGTTCCTTCTCCAGCTTTAGAAGTTAACGTAAGCCCGAGTCCGAGCTGTTCCGCGAGTTTTTTGCACAGGTACAGCCCGATGCCGGTGGACCCGCCAAACTTCCGTCCGTTTTCTCCGGTAAATCCTTTTTCAAACACACGGTCTATATCCTTCTTTGTAATGCCGATGCCGTTATCCTCGATCGTAAGGACGATATTGTTTTCGTTTCTGGCCGTATGGATGGTTACCTTCCCATGATGTTCCGGTGTATATTTAATCGCATTTCCAATCAGCTGATTCACGATAAATTCCAGCCATTTCGCATCACTGTACGCCATTCCGGCTACCGCTTCCATATCGACGATAATCCCTTTGCTGATAAAGTCTCTCGAATTTCTTTTAATAACCGTTCTGACAAGGTCAGCTAAAGGAATCTCTTTTATAAGGTAATCCTTGCCGACATGATTGCTTCTTGAATAATAAAGCACCTGTTCAATATATTCTTCGATTTTTTTTATTTCATCTTGGATATTTCGAGTAACGGCATTGGGATTATTTGCGATTATTAACCTTGATGATGCAATCGGTGTCTTGATCTCATGAACCCAGGCTTCGATGTATTCCCTATACTCGTTTTCCCTCTCTTTATAGCTCTTTACATGCTCATGCATGTCCTTATCTACCTGGCGCAGTACATCATATAATAGCTTGCCTTCTACAGTTTCCGGCTCCTTCATAACTTCGGATAACAGATACTTTTGATCCAAACTATCCAATATACTGCTTAACTCGTTATAGAACATTTTCTGTCTGAAAAATTCTATCATCATATAAGTAAGAACAGGAAAAAACCAAATACAGAAAATCGGCAGAATTACGCTGCTGCCCATATTAGTCAGCAGCAAAATACCGCAGAGGACGATGAATAATATAAAATTGGCGAGAAGGAATAACGATCTGTCCTTTACATACTCTTTTACAGTCATGGCAGGATATACCCTAGCCCGCGCCTTGTTTCAATATTTTCCGCCATTCCCATTCCCTCGAGCTTCTTTCTTAGTCTTGCAACATTGACAGACAGGTTATTGTCATCGACAAATATGTCCGAGCTCCACATAAAGTCCATCAGCTCATCCCTAGAAACGATTTTCCCCTGGTTTCTAATGAGGCACGACAGAATTTTAAGCTCATTTTTCGTCAACTCCTCTGTTCTGCCTTTATAGCTTGCCGAGCCATTCGATAAGTTCAGGATCAGCTCATTGTAGGCTATGGTATCCCGGTTGTTCGCTCCCTGCACCCTGCGCAGTATAGACTCGATTCTCGCCAGCAGAATTTGCGTATTGAACGGTTTCGTAATAAAATCATCCGCCCCGATATGCATGCTCATCAGCTCATCCATCTCATTGTCCCTGCTCGTCACCACAATAATCGGCACGTCGGATTGCTTTCTGACCTCTCTGCATATATAGTAGCCGTCAAACACAGGCAGGTTGATATCCAGAAGTATGAGATTCGGTTCTTCCTTCAGTGTTTCTTCAATGATATTTTCAAAGTTGGCCGGAGCTGCCACCTCATACCCGTATTTCGTTAAAAAGGTTTTCAGCTCCTCCCTTATCGTTTCCGTGTCCTCTACAATAACTATTTTCGCCATTGAATCACTCCCTCTCCACATCTGTAAATCCCTCACTATTTGACTAGATCAATAGCGGTTAACTGCCGGAACGATAGCCTTTATGTCTCCTTGGCAATTTAATAGCCGCCATGTCTCACTTTTACGGTAAATTACCCAAATGAGCGCCTCCTTCTAGTAATAGAGCATGCGCAAACCATCTTTTATTGAATCGCTGTGAAAATTTCTATAGGCACTGCCTGAATATACAGTTTATCATTAATCCCGCAATTTTATTAAATCGTCCGTCCTTGCTTAACAAAAAAGCAGGCGGGCCCACTTTGGTGGTTCCGTCTGCTTCCGTTGTCGTGCTCCGTAAAATGGGTCTGTCCTATTTTGAGCTCCAGCCGCCGTCGATAATTAATTCTTCGCCTGTCACAAATTTGGATTCGTCCGACGCCAAATATAAATAGCCGTTTGCAATATCCAATGCTTCACCAGCGAACGGCGGCAGAGGAATGATTCCCTCAAACGCTTTTCCTAATACAGCCCGGTCTGTTACCCCATGGCGCTCGGCCGCCCCTGTTAAGATTGCTCCCGGATATACAGAGTTTACCCGGATATTGTCTTTCGCGAAGTTCACCGCTGCGTGCTTGGATAATGCACGAACGCCGCCCTTTGCTGCTGCATAGGCTGCCGCCCCGTTATCCGCTGAACCAATAACCGCTGCTAAGGAGACACAGTTTACAATCGAACCGCCGCCGTTTTCCTGCATAGCCGGAATAACCGACTGCAGCCCTAAAAATACGGAAGTCAAATTCAGATTTACCGTGCGATTCCAGCCTTCCAGCGTTTCTTCCAAGAGTGTTTTATGGAACGACACACCCGCATTGTTGATTAAAATATCTACTTTTCCAAACGCGGATTTTGCATCTGCTACGACCTTATTCCATTGCTCTTCCGATGTCACATCCAACGTCAGGCATAGCACATTCTCCATGCCCGCAGTCACAGTCTGCAGCTGCTCGAAAGCAATGTCCGTTGCGACTACTTTTGCCCCCTCCTGCGTGAATAACTTAACCGCTGCCAAACCCATACTTGATGCCGCTCCTGTGATGATAGCTACTTTATTATGTAAACGACCCATTACGATCAGACGCTAAAAAAGATATTGAAAGAAACGGAAGAAGCATTTATCAACATACTCAAACAGCATTATTTAGCGGAGCTCATTGATGACTGACCTTGTACTATACTAAAACGGATTTCAGTGCCGGATTTTCGCGTTGAGCCGAGAGGGGACACAGCCTATTCCCGGCATACTGAAGCCGCTTATTTTGAAAGTTGTTCTGGTGCTGGGCCCACCATCTTCCCATAAATAGAGCGGATACCCAGATAAGCCAGTTGTTGAGTACAGCACTGCCTTATCACGTGTAAAATTTTTTGGCCTGTTTTCTGGTCCGGATCAAGCCATTTGTCTAAATCGAGATAGTGCTTAATTCTAAATAAGCGCCATTTGCAGAAATTCCCCCTAAATGGCGCTTATTTTAAAATATGTTGTATATTGATTTTGCCTATTCGTTAAATTGACAATTTCCATTCAGACAAAGATGGATGCAAAGCTCTTTTTAGCGCAAGCTCAAATGTCTCATTCGCTTCTCTGCTAATCGTTGTATTTGGGACCGTCCCTTTAAATCCGTGAAACCCTCCTGGATAAAGATGAAACTCCACCGGTACGCCATGCTGTCTTAGCTTTTGCACATACGTAATCGTTTCATCACGGAACGGGTCCAAATCGTCTATAAATGTGAAAGTAGGCGGTAAATCGGAATTGCCTACAGCACGGACCGGCGCTGCATAAATGGGCACCTCTTCGTTTTCATTTAAAGTACTTAAATACATATCCCAGGAGCTTCGCTTGCTAATACTATTCCAGAAACCACGGCCATCTGTAATTTCTTTATTCGATGGAGATTCAACCCGGTCATCGATCATCGGATATAATGAAAATTGGGCAGCAATTTTCGGTCCTTGCACAGTTTCCTCTGTAATAAAACTGACCGGCATAACTGAAAAGAAATCGCAAAAGCGGGATATGTGGACATTTTCAGCGGACTTTACGGCGGTTATAAAATTGCCTGCGCCCCCCGGCAGGTGACGGAGAAAGATATTTATTTAACGGTAGGCAAAGAATCCATAACACCCCCGACTACTGAAGCAACAGGTACGGAAACTTTTATTTCGTTAATCATACTTAAAGCAGAAACTGAATTCCAAAATATACTGGAACAATATACATTGGAGCATATTATTCAGCATAGGAAGATATGAAGTATTATTGCCATCAGCTAATATGGGGCAAACATGCTGAAAAACTGGATTTGAATCGAATAAATGAAAAAGCTGTGTCAGGATCTGCTTTAAAAGCGGATCCTGACACAGCTATTTTACAATTAAACCAACTCCAGCCAAGCCACCGCTTCACAATGTGGTGAGTGCTGAACGTGGACAAATTAAATATTGAAGTTGTAGTGGAATCACCTTACCACATAACACTAAATTTACTACCTTAAATAAGGAAAAACATTTGAATTATATATTTCAGCAATTACCTCATCCAAAGTCATATTTTTATTTGGTTTCATCATATTCATCGGCATAGAAAATGTGAATTGGTTACCTTCAGAAATTTCTAATGAAATATACCCATTAGAACTGTTATCATTACTAATGCTTAAATGATTCCCTAAATAATATTGAATCACCTTCGCCGAAGAACCCCCAAAAGAATCTAACCATAATTTAATTTTATGAACTTGTTTACCGTGTATATAAAATTCATAAACCACTTTAAATTCATTGACTTTATTTTCTTCAAATTCAAAGCCCGGATTTTCTTTAGTAATATTATTAAAAATCCCACTTAATTGTTTATTTAGTTCCTGAAATGACTGGTTCATATATCTATTTTTATCTAAATCGCTTACCTTGTTAAGACTAGGTATTTTTATAGTTGATACATTACCGGCACTTTGTATCACAGGAACCTTTGGTTGCCTGATTCTTTTCTCTCCAATTTCTCCAATATCATATTGGGGAGTCCTCTGTAATCGATGTATTAAAGCATCTAATGAAGATTCAAATTCGTCGTTTGAAAAATCAATATAATGATAGCCTTTTAAATAAAATGGAGCCTTTTTCGAATTAATATTAGGCTGTTTTGTAACCATTATTACCTTATCTCTATTTTCATTAATCACTGATAAGAGTAATTCAGTTTCAAACCCCACTCCACCAGCAAATTCGTCAGATTTTTTCACGTAGTTTTCTGTAACAACTACAATAATAAAATCATCATTCTTAATATGTTCTACCATCATACGATTTAAGTTAATTGTATTTTGTGATGTAATATACTGATCGTATGTAGCATTGTAGCCTTCATTTCTTAAACGTCTTACTAAATAAGCAACCCATTCTTGATGTTCTTGGGAATCCCAACTATAACTAACAAAAACACTTTCTCGCTCATTTTGCATCCTAGATCCCTCCAATATGGCACGTTAATGATATAATATCAATGTCTTCAAAGCGTTCTAAGTAAATGAATTCTAATGGGCTTGATGAGTCATTGAATATTACATTTTTCAATTCTGGTCTTAGAAAATCATTATTTGTTTGAATGTTCATTTCTTTAACAGTATAGAGCAGCATTTCAAATAGGATAGCTAATTCTTCTAAATTTTCAAATTGTCCTATTGAGCGGCTTGTAAAATACTTTTCAAAAAATAATGTCCATGCTTGAGTAAATAATTGAATCTGTGGCTCATAGTAGGTTGTTAGTTCGTAGTCGTATGGCCCTAAATAATTTTTTTGAACTAACGATCCATCTTTTAAATCCACAAAGTCTGTTTTTATTAAATTATTTTTATAATAAATCATCCATTTCAATTCGCTACTGTTGTCCTCAGTCAATTTTTTTATAAAACCTCTATATTGTAACTTTTTTAATAAATAGTCCATTACTTGTGCTTCGCAAAGAGATACAATCACACCTTCACCTCATTTAAACATTTAAGTTGCTATAAGTTTTATCATCTAAAAATTTGCTATACACTAAAAAAATAATCGTAATTTTCATGATATTTAACCGAAGAATTACCAATTATAATAGGTGATTGGATAAATTAAAGAGATATGAATTCCACACTTATGTAATTGTCTTTTCTGCTATTAACGATTCTATAACCTGCTGTTTTACTTATAAGGTTGCATGATGAATTCCGCGAATGTTTCGACAGCCACTTGATGGTCGAGGCTGTCAAATTTACGGACAAGCTTTTTACAGATGAATCACCGTAATTCTTTCTATTCCTTAAACAAGACTATTACTTGAAAACCTGTTTAAAGACTCGACATTTTGCTTCGTTTAAACACTTATTGTTACGGAACTTGTTACTATCTCCGTAGTGGACATCCTATATTAATTTCTCAAATTATATATTTTTTGAATATACCCAATATAGAATACTATCTGTTAACCTTAAACAGAATAATGCATCTTCAATTGTAGGAATTTCAATAATATTTTCATTTCTATGAGTACCATAATCTGACATCATTGAATATATCATATAAATTGTTTTAGTCTTCGTTAGCTTTCCATTTCTATTTTCATTGAAAAAAACAGCTAAATCTTCTTTATTTAAATCTACGTTAAGAGCGTTTCCCAAATCCGCTAACGTATTTCTTTCATTGTCTCCACTTGTATTAAAAGCCCCTCGCATCCACTTAGCAAAATCTTCAGTACCTTTATACTTAGAAAATAAACTTACGATACACGTTCTACATGATTCAATGCACGCTCCCGAATGGCCCTGTGTATATGCATCAATTGCCGATTTATAAGAATCATACACCTCTAAATGATAAATTTTCAACCAAGATTCAACAGAAAACAAATCATTAACTCTAGATAAATTACTTTCTAAACATACATCAACTTTTACTTGCTCAAATTCAATTTTTAAATTTAATCCTAAAATTTCATATAAATTTTCTAGTTCTTCAAAATCTTTATAACCATCTTCTAAAATATGATAAACATTAAACGATTTGGTGATTTCTTTCAATAAATTAAGTATATCATCATGTCTATTATCATTATATAAATCACTAAAAATGCTATCCAATCCTAAAAAGACATCATATTCTTCATTAGGATTTTCATGTTTTCTTGTATGACCTTGTTTATAAACATATGGAACTAAGTAGTCATTGTATTTTTCGGTGTTTGTCAATATAGTTGTCGCATCAAGCTACTTAACTTTTCTATCAAAATCAAAATCTGTTCTATTAAAAT
>NZ_JBQCJW010000047.1:0-16670 GCF_051967575.1 Solibacillus silvestris | reverse complement strand
ATTTTAATAGAACAGATTTTGATTTTGATAGAAAAGTTAAGTAGCTTGATGCGACAACTATATTGACAAACACCGATGGGGAATAATCAAAAGCCAATTATTGATTATGACAAAATCGCATCGCAGCAATCGTTCAAGCAGCTTGCGAAGAAAAAGAACTCATTTCTATGGACAATGACGGTAATCTTCTTAGCACTTTATATGTTATTACCAATTTTAACGTCATTCACAGAAATTCTACATCAAAAGGCAATTGGCAACATTACTTGGGTTTGGATCTATTCTGCAGGTCTGTTCATTATGACTTGGAGCTTAGCACACTTCTATGTATCGCGTGCAAACAAATACGATGCAGAGGCAAAAGCTATTATTGCAGAGTATGAAGGAGGTCAAACGAAATGAGTTTTACAGCGATATTCTTCTTCGTAGCAATCGTAGGTTTAACTTTAGTCATTACTTGGTGGGCTTCTAAACGTACATCAAGTGCATCGGATTTCTATACAGCGGGTGGAGGTTTAACTGGCTGGCAAAATGGTCTTGCAATCGCGGGTGACTACTTATCGGCAGCATCATTCCTAGGTATCGCCGGTTCGATCGCATTATTCGGATTCGATGGATTCTTCTTCTCTATCGGTTACTTAGTAGCTTACTTAGTAGTTTTATACATCGTTGCTGAACCATTACGTAACTTGGGTCGATTCACGTTAGCGGATATGATTACAGCTCGTTTCGACAAAGCAAAAGTTCGCGGTACAGCAGCATTATCCACTATTACAATCGTATTATTCTACATGATTGCACAGCTTGTAGGTGCTGGTGCTCTTATTCAATTGCTGTTAGGCATTGAATATTGGATGGCGGTGCTTTTAGTTGGTGTCATGATGACTGTTTACGTATTGTTCGGTGGTATGACGGCAACATCTTGGGTACAAATCATTAAAGCTTGTTTATTAATGTTAGGTACAATCATTATTTCATTCCTAGTATTAGCGAAATTCGACTTCTCTATTGCACAAATGTTTACACATATGACTACTGCAACAGAGTATGGCGAAGCATATTTAAATCCAGGTTTACGTTATACAGATGGTCTTGATACAATTTCGATGCTTATCGCGTTAGTGCTTGGTACAGCGGGTCTTCCGCATATCCTAATGCGTTTCTTCACAGTAAAAGACGCACAAACTGCTCGATCTTCAGTAATTTGGGCTACTTGGATCGTAGGATTATTCTATGTATTAACGATTTTCTTAGGCTTCGGTGCTGCTGCATTCGTAGGTAAAGAGGAAATCGTTGCTGCAAACCCGGCAGGTAACATGGCTGCCCCACTTTTAGCACAAGCGCTTGGTGGCGACATCCTCTTCTCGTTCGTGTGTGCGGTAGCATTCGCGACAATTTTAGCGGTAGTAGCGGGCCTAGTGCTTTCTGGAGCATCTGCCCTATCACATGATATTTACGGTCAAATTATCAAAAAAGGTAAAATTACAGAGAAAGAAGCCGTTAAAGCTGCTCGTATTGGTTCAATTATCATCTCTGTAGTATCCATTTTATTAGCTTTAGGTGCTCAAACGTTAAACGTAGCATTCTTAGTATCATTAGCATTCTGTATCGCGGCGTCTGCAAACTTGCCAGTAATCATCTACACTATTTACTGGAAACGTTTCAACACAAACGGTGCAGTGACTGCAATGTTGACAGGTTTAATTTCAGCTTTAATTTTAGTGGCAATCTCTCCAAACGTATGGAGCCCAGTAGAAGGTAAAGCGATCTTCGTAGGCGAACCGTTAATCATGTTAACGAATCCGGCGTTAATCTCTGTACCGCTTGGCTTCTTGGGCGGATTCATTGGTACATTGATGTCGAAAGAAACTGACGATAAGAAATACCGTGAAGTTGAAGTTAAAGCACAAACTGGTATTTCAGTTCAAGATGTATCTCACTAAGAATAAATACTATACAACTTTGACGAGTTGACACAAATTAAATCAGCTTCTAACAACCGTTAGAGGCTGATTTTTTTAACTGTTTATAAGGCAACATGGTAACATCTCACCTACTCTTTTTAAATAAAGGAAGTGGCCGCTATGACTTTAGGACAGCATATTCGAGTTTTTGTTTGCGTTGTGATTATCGGTTGCATTGCTGGTTATGTATTGACTGCTTCAGAAATTGAAACCGAATCACCATATATTGATTATATTCAGGCACAAACATTGCTATTTGGAGAAGAACAAACGATCGGTACAGTATTTCACGACTTCTATGAGCTGACATACTGGGAATACTTTACCGCGCTTAAGGGGGAGCATGTCGTCCAATTTACAGGAACAAAAAATGAACAGCGATTTGTTTTTCAGTTCATTGTCGAAGAAGACCATTCGGATTTTACATTGGGTGCCTTAAAGCAAAATGATATACTGCTCCCGCCCGAGGAAAAATGGGCTTATGTGGAATTTTTACACAAGCAAAAGAACGTCAAAAGCTAATGGAGTTTTCATCAGCCTTTGACGTTTTCTTTGTTTCTATTTTAATGTAAAAGCAGAAATTTCAATCCATTTTCATGGTACAATATTAAAGCAGCATCCAGCTGACTCCTTTTGTAAAGGAGGTGTACTACTGTGTCTTATCCATCACGCAAAGAAAAGGCTAAGGCTGCTTCGGAAAAGAAGCGTAACGAAAAACTCGCCATTTTTCGCTATGCGACAGATTTTTTCCGTCTTGTCGATACAATTTATCGTCTATTCCGGATGATGCTGTAAAAAAATTCTTTTCACCACTGGACTAGCCATCCAAGTGGTGTTTTTTTCAATTACGCCTCACTGAATCCGCGGCATCTGCCGGGTTCCTTCATTAAAGCAAAAGCGCATGAAAGATGGCAAAATAAAAAAGCGATTGGGGGCCACCCAACCGCTTTGTACTACTGTAGATCCATCACGCATGAATCTTACTAAATCCATTGTATGAAAGTATTTCTTTCATGTCAACGAATTACTTTTATAATATGTTCACTTTTGCCAAATTATACGGTGTTTCTACTCCACTTTCTCAACATATGCACGTATTAATGCACCGTCGCCATCTGTATCAATACGAAGCGAGCCATTCGAATATCGGTCTGCTCTTGTTAAGCTTGTTACTTGAATCGTTTCCTGAAGCCCTTTTTCCGTTTCAATTATAATGGAATTTTTAAAGTTTACGACTAAAACCGCGAAAATACGATGCGGATTCGCTTTTAATTCTTTTAAAATGACTACCCCGCGTTTTGCACGGTTTCCTAGTTCAATTTCAGTTGATAGCATACGCTTCACTGCACCGCGCTGTGTAACGACGATTAGCTCCTGCTCTTGTTCTGGATGCAGAATCACAACAGCAGCTAAATACTCGCCCTCTTTAATGATGCTTCCTTTTACACCGGCAGTTTTTACACCTGTGACAGGTAGTTCTTCCATCGGGAAACGAATCGTATAGCTTGTATTTGTAGAAAGCAGCACTTCTACGCTTTCCGTTACAAGGCGAGCAAAAATCATTTCATCGTCACCTTTTAAATTCATCGTTTTAATCGGCTTCGAGTAGCGTGTTACAACATAATCCGCCAATGCAGAGCGTTTAATTTGCCCATCTTTCGTTGCAGTGAATATATACATATCCGGTTGTTCAAATGTGTCAATGCCGATTACTTCAATAATTTCTTCATTTGCGTCAATTGGGACAATGCTTGAAATATGCTGGCCCAAGTCTTTCCAGCGAATATCAGGCAATTCATGCACCGGCTGGTAAATATAATTCCCTTTACTCGTGAAGAGCATTAAATGATGCTGTGTATTCAAATTTGCTTCATACAACAAGTAATCCGATTCCTTCATCGCAAAATCCTTGCCATTTGAAGCACTATGCGAACGGAGGCTTGTCCGTTTCACATAGCCGTCTTTTGTCACAGTAACGACCACTTCTTCACTTGGAACCAATACATCGCGTGTCACTTTAATTTCCTCGATTTCCGCTTCAATTGTAGAAAGTCTAGGGGATGCAAAACGTTTTTTTATGTCGTTTAATTCAGTTTTAATAACTCGAATCAACTTTCTCTCATCCTCTAAAATCGCCGTTAGTTTAATAATAAGCTGACTTAATTCTTCTTGTTCATTTTGCAATTGTGTAATATCAGTGTTTGTCAGACGATATAATTGCAGATTTACGATTGCTTCTGCCTGATTTTCCGAAAAACCGAATTTCCCGATAATATTATTTTTGGCATCGCGTTTATCTTTGGATGCACGAATCGTTTCAATTACTTCATCCAATATTGATAATGCCTTCATAAGCCCTTCAACAATATGTAGACGATCTTCTGCACGCGTCAAATCAAATTGGGAACGACGTCGAACAATTTCCTTTTGGTGATCGATATAGGCGTCCAGCATGAGCGGAAGTGTCATCATCATTGGGCGGCGATTATGGATGGCAATCATATTAAAGTTGTAGGAAACTTGTAAATCCGTCGACTTTAATAAGAAGTTAAGAATGCCCTGTGCAGGTACATCTTTTTTCAGCTCTACTACAATTCTCAATCCATCACGGTCTGATTCATCGCGAATTTCAGAAATACCATCCAAACGGCGGTCACTCACACGTAATTCATCCATTTTCCGGATCATATTCGCTTTATTCACTTCAAACGGGATTTCGGAAATGATAATTTGCTCTTTATTGCCTTTTAGCTGCTCGATTTCCGTGCGGGAGCGAACGATAATTTTGCCTTTTCCTGTTTCGTAGGCTTTTTTAATGCCGTCGACACCTTGAATGATTCCGCCTGTAGGAAAATCAGGACCTTTAATAACGGTCATCAGTTCGTCAACTGTACAGTCTTTATTGTCTAGACGCATTAAAACCGCTTCCAGTGCTTCCTGGAGGTTATGTGGTGGAATATCTGTCGCATAACCAGCGGAAATCCCTGTGGCACCGTTTACTAATAAATTCGGGAACCGTGATGGCAATACAGTCGGCTCCATATCCTGATCATCGAAGTTTGGCACAAATTCGACAGTGTTTTTGTTTATATCCCGCAACAGTTCTGCCGCAATAGCAGAAAGACGCGCTTCTGTATATCGCATCGCGGCTGGCGGATCACCGTCAACCGAACCATTGTTTCCATGCATTTCAATTAACATATGGCGGCTTTTCCAATCCTGGCTCATACGCACCATTGCGTCATATACCGATGAGTCTCCATGCGGATGGTAGTTGCCGATAACATTACCGACTGTTTTAGCCGATTTGCGGAATGGTTTGTCAAAAGTATTACCTTCATTGAACATCGCATATAATATACGGCGCTGTACAGGTTTTAAACCATCGCGCGTATCGGGTAATGCCCTGTCTTGAATAATATATTTAGAATAGCGGCCAAAACGGTCCCCCATTACTTCTTCCAATGGCAAATCTTGATATTTCTCTACAAAACTCATTATTCGTTAACCTCCTCATGCTGGATGAACTCATTTTCCAAAATGCTTGCATCCTCTTCCATGCCGAAGTTGACGTTTGATTCGATCCATTTACGGCGCGGTTCCACTTTATCGCCCATTAATGTCGTCACGCGTCGTTCTGCCCGAGCACCGTCCTCGATTTTAACGCGGATCAATGTACGTGTTTCCGGATTCATCGTCGTGTCCCAAAGCTGATCGGCATTCATCTCGCCCAATCCTTTATAGCGCTGAATAATATAGCCTTTGCCGATTTTCTTCGTTGCAGCACCAAGCTCCTGCTCTGTCCAGGCATAAATGATCTCCTGCTTTTTGCCGGACCCCTTTGACACCTTATAAAGCGGCGGCAATGCGATGTATACTTTTCCTTCTTCGATCAATGGGCGCATATAGCGGTAGAAGAATGTCAGCAGTAGCACTTGAATATGTGCACCATCCGTATCAGCATCGGTCATGATGACAATTTTATCGTAAGCAGCGTCTTCCACCGTAAAATCTGCACCGACACCTGCGCCGATCGTATGGATGATTGTGGAAATCTCTTCGTTTTTCATGATATCCTGAAGCTTGGCTTTTTCAGTGTTAATTACTTTTCCGCGCAATGGCAAAATCGCTTGGAATGTACGGTCACGGCCTTGTTTCGCAGAGCCGCCCGCCGAGTCGCCCTCCACCAGATACAATTCGTTTCTGGAAGCATTTTTCGACTGTGCGGGTGTCAGCTTGCCGGAAAGGAGCGTGCTTGATTTTTTCTTTTTCCCGTTTCTTGCATCATCGCGTGCTTTACGTGCAGCTTCCCGAACTTGCTGGGCGCGAATCGCTTTACGCACTAAAGAAGCCGAAAGCTCGGCGTTTTCTTCAAGTACATACATTAATTTCTCTGAAACAACAGTATCAACGGCAGAGCGTGCTTCAGATGTACCTAGCTTCCCTTTTGTCTGACCTTCAAATTGCAGCAGATTTTCAGGAATACGTACGGAAACAATTGCTGTCAGGCCTTCACGAATATCGGTGCCCTCAAGGTTTTTATCTTTTTCTTTCAGTAATCCGATCTTGCGGGCGTATTCATTAAATACACGTGTCAAAGCTGTTTTAGCACCAGTTTCGTGCGTACCGCCATCACGGGTACGGACATTGTTAACGAACGACAAAATCGTTTCGGAATAGCCGTCGTTAAATTGCAGGGCGAACTCCACTTCAATTTCTTGAATTATACCTTCTACATATTTAACCGGATGTAATACATCTTTTTCTTCATTTAAATATGCTACGAATGCTTCAATACCGCTTTCATAATGGAAAAGTTCGTGCTGACTTTCCCCGCGCTCGTCGATAAGTTCAATCTTTAAGCCTTTCAATAAAAACGCCGATTCTCTCAAGCGCTCAGCCAATGTATCATAATTGTATTTTACTACTGAAAAAATGGTTGGATCGGGCAAGAAATGCACCAATGTGCCTGTTTCCTTTGTTTTCCCGATAATATCAAGAGATGTGACGGGTTTGCCGCCTTGCTCAAAGCGCTGGCGATAAATTTGATCTTCACGATAAATCGTCACTTCCAAAAATGTCGATAAAGCGTTTACAACAGATGAGCCAACACCATGTAAACCACCGCTCGTCTTGTAGCCGCCTTGTCCAAATTTACCCCCTGCATGAAGTACGGTGAAAATGATTTCTGGAGTTGGCTTGCCCATTTTATGCATACCTGTTGGCATACCGCGACCATGATCCCGCACGCTAATGCTATTATCTTCATGAATTTTCACGATGATATGATTACCAAATCCAGCAAGCGCTTCATCCACTGCATTGTCTACGATTTCATATACTAAGTGGTGAAGACCTCGGCTATCTGTAGAACCAATATACATCCCTGGTCTTTTACGTACGGCTTCTAAACCTTCTAATACTTGAATGGCATCTTCATTATAAGAAATACCTGTTTGGCTTTTTACCAAATGTAATCCCCTCCAAAAATACAAACAAACGTTCTGTTTACTACCTAATCGTACTGTCAAATATGCATGATGTCAATGTTTGAACGTACCTTTTTAGGCTTTGCAAAGACTAATTGTATCATCAAAATTGAACGTTTAAAAGCATATCCTTTAGTAGCTTGACATGAAATGTAACTTTTTTCCTGTATTTCTTTAAAATTTAACGAAAAAATAATACCTCTTTCCTTCTATTAAAAAACATTGTAAAATATTCATTACATACTATTAGTACCAACTAACAATCCTGATATTTGAAAGGAGCACAACTTCTTGATCAATGCATTAATTATTATTTGTGCTTATTTAATCGGCTCTATCCCATCTGCTTTGTGGATTGGCAAAATTTTTTATAAAACAGATATTCGAAAGCATGGCAGCGGGAATTTGGGAACAACGAATACGTTTCGCGTTTTAGGGAAGAAACCTGGGATTGCCGTACTGTTGATTGATATTTTTAAAGGAACAGCCGCAGTATTATTGCCGCTGCTAGCTATTTTCAGCGATAGTACGGTCCATCCGCTTATCCTCGGCATTATCGCCGTAGCGGGGCATATATTCCCGGTTTTTGCGAAGTTCCGCGGCGGCAAAGCTGTAGCGACAAGCGCCGGCGTTATTTTAGGCTATAATTTACCGCTGTTTTTAGTGTTGCTCGCTGTTTTCCTAATTTCGCTTAAAACGACGAAAATGGTGAGCTTGACATCGATGATTGCTGCAACAGCCGCATTAATCTATGTGACGGTATATTGGATTGTGACAGGTGAATATGCGCTCTTTATTTTAATTGCGTTTTTGGCAGGATTTATTTTTTACCGTCACCGCGAAAATATTAAACGTATAAAAAATGGGACTGAGCCAAAAATTAAAGGTTTTTAAACTGTGCGCTGAAAGTATATGCTTTCAGCGCATTTTTTGTTGTATTTAAATTTTGAACGCGGTTTTTGTAAGTTTCTTTCTTTTGCTGCATAATGACAATAGAGGTGAATTGTATGGAAATTAAACTATCAGAAAAAGCGATCAATTGGTTTAAAGGAGAAATGGAAGTCGAAAATGGCGATTATATTCGCTTCTACGCAAGATATGGGGGCTCCTCTCCTTTTCATGAAGGTTTTTCGTTAGGGATGACACGTGAACAGCCGCATGAAATCGGCATTGAAGCCGTTATAGAAGATGTTCATTTTTTTATAGAGAAATCAGATGAATGGTTTTTTAATGACCATGATTTAATCGTTGACGTCGACCAGTCGAATGATGAACTAAGCTATTCATACGAAAAATAGTTTAAATTTTTCTAATATATTGTAAATCCGTTTTTCATCTACCGAATCGTTATAATGTGGAAGGATATAATATAGATGATAAGATGAGGGATTACAATTGAAAGTGAAACAAGGATTTTATTGGCGCTGCTTATTTTTTCTCGCAGGCATTATTGTTTTGTCATTAGGGATCGCCTTAACGATTAAAGGACAAATGCTCGGTGTCGGATCATGGGACGTGCTCCATATCGGGCTTCAAAAAAATCTCGGGTTAACTGTAGGGACTTGGTCGATTATTTTAGGGCTGCTCATTTTAGCGATCGATTCATTGTTTACGAAAAGATTGCCGAAAGCCGGGACATATTTAGACATGTTTTTAACTGGTATTTTTATCGATATTTTTTTATTTGTTTTACCGGATGCACAAAGCTTGCTTGAACAATGTATTGCATTCGGGCTGGGGATTATTTTATTAGGCTTCGGCTGTGGCATGTATATGGTCGCTAATCTTGGGGTCGGACCACGCGATACTCTAATGCTTTTACTAGTGCATCGGCTTGGCTGGAGCGTGAACCGTGCCCGTACTACGATGGAAGTAGGCGTTGCAGTTGTAGGCTTTATATTAGGCGGTCCGGTTGGGATAGGAACTGTATTTATGGCATTTGGGTTAGGCCCGGTTGTCCAATGGGCTTTAAAATTAAATGAAAAACTATTTTACCGCGCAACCGGTGTGGAAAGCGCTGTAATTTAAAGTTAGAGGAAAGCAGGAGGATCAGTTTGCTTTCCTCCTTTTTAAAAAATAATTATTACAAAATTCAAAAAATACTTTCGAAAACTATAAAAAAGTCGCATAGTAATAGATGGAGGTGTTTTTTTATGATACATATAGAAAATATCCATTTATATCGCAATGATAAGGTCATTTTAAACAATTTAAGCTGGCATGTACAAAAAGGAGAGCACTGGGCGATTTTAGGCTTGAACGGTTCTGGTAAAACGACGCTGTTAAAAGTCATTAACGGCTATATTTGGCCAAATGGCGGAAAAGTGCAAGTATTAGACGAAACATACGGTCAAACGTATATCCCGAAGCTTCGCACCCGTATCGGCTGGGTAAGCAATGCGATGATCGATAATTTTAATTGGCAGGATAACGCGATTGAAATTGTGTTAAGCGGCCAATTTGGAGCACTTCGGCTGTTTGAAGAAGTGTCAGACGAAGACATCGAAAAAGCGGTGTCTATCATGAAGCATTTTAACTGCGACCATCTAGCAAACAAATCATTTGAGCATTTGTCCCAAGGCGAGCGTCAACGCGTGCAGATTGCCCGTGCGTTAATGGCTGAGCCAGAGATTTTAATATTGGATGAACCATGTGGTGGGCTTGACTTGATTGAACGTGAAAATTTATTGCAAACAATCGGGAAAATCGCAAGCGGCGAAAATTGCCCTACGCTGATTTATGTTACGCATCATGTAGAGGAAATTTTGCCATGTTTTAACCATGTACTATTAATGAAGGATGGAAAAGACATCGCTGCTAATACACGGGACATTATTTTAAATGAGCAGCTGTTAAGCGAATTTTTCGGACGTGCCGTCAGCTTGCAAATGGAACGCGGACGCGCATGGGTTGCGGTAAAGTAAAGAGTGGCAGGAAAAAATAACGGGTTCGGTTGATGGGGAGAAAATGCAAAAACGCACCTCAATTAGCAACTGAATTAGCGTATGATTAGCATCCAAATTAACAGTAGAAAAAAGCAAAAAAATGCCCAGGTTATTATGCCTGTGCATTTTTCTTGTCCTATCCTTTATTCTGCAAACGCGCCTGTTTGCTGTATTATAAACCAGTTGCAAAATTTGCACCGAACCATAGGAAAAAGACCACTATGCTCACGTTAATTATAGTTAAAACACTTGCTATTATAGGTATGATTTTCCCTTCCAATTTTGAGGAAAAAGCCATAATACCTGTTGCCACAGAAACGAACAAGCACAATATTATTAAAAAAATCCAAGTCCCTGTTAACTTTTCATCTGTTGCGGTACTAATCAGGTCTAATAAAAGCATAAACACTCCACTTAAAACACTTGTTGCTAAGAAGACATAGCTCTTCCAAGTGTATAGTTTATTCGATTCCAAAATAAGCACCCCCTAAAAAATTGTCATTTTTAGTGAAAAGGACCCTACACAATTATCCTAAATATGATATTCGATATTTTCATCAACAAAATACCATTCATATGGTGTTTCTTGGTATACATAGTAATTTAGCCAATTGTAAAACAGCAAATGGGAATGGGCGCGCCAAATATTCTTCGGTGCTTGTTGCGGGTCGTTATTTGGAAAATAATTAATGGGAATTTCCGTATTATCAGGATCTTTTTCGATATCGCGGAAATACTCATCCGAAAGTGTTGTTGCATCGTACTCCAAATGACCTGTAATCATAATATGCTTATTGTTCTTCGACTGGACGATAAATACCCCCGCATCATCTGAATAGCTGAGCAGGCGCAAATCAGGATGTGCACGGACTTCATCAATGGAAACCGATGTATGGCGCGAATGTGGAGCAACATACTCATCACTGAATCCCCGCACTAAATCAACTGTTAAATCCGTAATGACGTGCGAATAAACACCTGAGCATTTTTTAGGCAGCTCGAACTTTCCGATACCGAAATGATGGTATAGTGCAGCCTGTGCGCCCCAGCATATATACATAATGGATGTCACATTTTTATCGGCCCAGTCCATTACAGAGGTAATTTCCTTCCAATAGCCGACATCTTCAAATTCCATTTTCTCTACTGGTGCGCCCGTAATAATCAATCCATCATAACGGCGATGCTTTATTTCATCAAAAGTTTTATAAAATGTATTCAAATGGGATTTTGAGACGTTTTTCGATTCGTATGTAGCCGTATTTAAAAAAGTGACATCTACTTGCAATGGTGTATTCCCGAGCAAGCGCAATAATTGAAGCTCGGTTTTCTCCTTTTCCGGCATTAAATTGAACACTAAAATATTTAATGGTCGGATTTGCTGTGTCTTCGCACGGTCTTCCTCCATTACGAAAATCTTCTCTTTTCTTAGCAGCTCGCCAGCTGGCAAATGTTTCGGAATATTAATTGGCATTGCATGTTCCCCCTCTTCATTCTTTTAAAAATAATCAATTACGCCCCGATGCAATAGTATATAGGATTTTCCAAGTATGCTCATTGGAAAATCTGTGATATTTGACGGAAGCTCGGGCCAATACGATGTTGGCCACCCAGTCGTAACGACAGGGATATGATGCGCTTACACTGCTCTCCTCTGAAACAGCGGGCGTTTAAGACACCTGCTGAATAAAGATAAAAAAAGCCCCTCATTCCAGCAAAACAGAAATGAGAGGCTTTTATACCCGTTCTTATCTGCCAAGGATTATACCTTGCTGGAATTAGCACCTTTCTAGTCATACTAGAGGTTGCTGAAGCATCAACGGGCCAAGTCCCTCCGCTTCTCTTGATAAGACTATTAAATTGTCATTAGTGTAACATGCACAAAAGATTTTTGCAATAATTCTAAAAATATAAATTTAGTCTGCTTGTAATTGCGCTTTTTCATAATTGAATAAAATCGTTTCCAGCTTTTCATCCCATTCGCCTGTTAATGTATTGTATACACGCGTAAAATGGCGTTTTTCCTTTTGATCAAAAAGCAAAAAGCAAAATACTGGTATATCATTAATTTGAATGGATTCAGTTGATGCGATACTCGTTATAAATTGCGGTGTTTCATCTTCGGCTATTGGCTGCTCCGTTAATTGCCGCTGTATGAATTCAATGAGCATCGTTTCTTCAACCGCTTCGATTTCTTCTGTTTCAATCGTCGGAAAAGGTTCCGGAAATTCCTCCAAATCAGCAAATTCCTCAAGATTGCCTTCTAAAAGCTGCTCATGAACGGGGCTGTATTGCACGAAATGGCTCGTTTGCTCAAGCTCTTCCTCAAAAATGCCTGATTCAAGCTGTGTGATGCCTTTAGCAGTAAGTACGTATGCTTCCTCTTTTGCAATCATGCCTAGTCTTGACATTTTATTCGTCAAATCTTGAATAAATAACGGCTCGACCAATAAAATTTCCGCTAAAAGCTCGACATTTTTCAATTGCGCCTTTTGAAAGGATATGAGCATCATCTTCATTAAAATGTCCATCGCATTCCGCATGACGGGGTGATAGCGCACTTCAAGCGTATGGATCGGAATCGCGTACTGCATTTGTTTTTGAATTTCGATATTCGGATTTTGAATGATTTCTTTTTGCAATTGCTCTGCTATGTTTTGTAAATCCATTACATCCCCCTTTTCCTACATTGCAAAATAGCCGTCTTGGTCTTTAACTGTATTTAATACATGTGTATACATGTCACGTGTTTTCGCTTGCTTCGGACGTTTTGTGAACATATCCGTGCTTCCGATCATAATAAGGAGCTCCCGTGCGCGTGATAATGCAACATTAAGTCGACGGTAATCCTTCGCGAACCCGATTTCCCCGCGCTCATTATCATGATTGCGCACCATGCTGACAATGATGACGTCCATTTCCATCCCTTGGAACTTATCGACCGAGCCTGTGCGGATGTGTAAATGCGGTACGTTAATGTCCTGCTCAATGAGTCGGTTTATGCGCTTCACTTGCTCCGCATAGAACGAAATAACGCCGACTGATTTTTGCGCATCTTGCGGGATCAGCCCTGCCGCTTTCGCTTTTTCAGTCGCTTCATTTATTTCAAGCAGCTGCTGTTTGATTTGTTCAAGCTCTGTTAAGTTGAACAAGCTTGAGCCTTCCTTCATCCGCTCTTCGAAATACGGTTTTTCATTCGGAATATCAAGCCATAGCAAATGATTGTCCCGCGTAATTTTCGAAGTTTGCAAATAATGATCCCTTAACGCATCTGAATCTTCCAAACCGCATTGCAGGCTTTCGGATTCATTTTCGTAAAACGGTGTGATTGTTGACATAATATTTTTATGCATACGGTATTGTAATGCAAGCATTGTTTTATTTTGCGTCGGCAAGTTATTGTATAGACGCTCAAATAGCGATTCCTCAAGCAATTTTTCAAGTTCCCTTTTTTCTTCAAACGTTGTGCTTTCTTTTACGACTTGCTCCAATGTTTCTTCAAATGTGGCATCACCTACAAGCGGTGGCAGCTGGTGATGGTCCCCAACTAAAATGATTTTCGCTCCCTTCAGCATCGGCAGCAGTAGCTCGGGTGGTGTCGCCTTTGATACTTCATCAATAATCACAACATCAAACGTTGGATAATTGTCCATGAATTCTTTATTTGCCGATGCGACACAAGTCGTTCCAATAACATTCGCATGCTTCACATACAGTTTGCGTATTTCATCCAAATCATGCTCATTTGCATTTTCCAATAAACTATGCCATTCATTTTGAAGTTCGGCTGTCACCGGCAGTAAATCGATTTTCACCTGCAATGTCGCAATATTTGCTGTGAAGCGCTCGATTTGTCCGTTTACTTGAACAATTGCCTGCTCAGGATTCAGCTTTGTCAATTGTTCAAGCTCCGAGCGATGCTTTTCGAGCTGTACACCTTCATTATTAATTTCTTTGAAACGTGCTGTCATTTGTTCTACAGTAGTCTTGCCTATGGCGATTTGTTCGTTTAAAACTGCGAGCTCATCTGCTTTTTGGCGATGCTGCTGTTCCAGCTTTCCGCGATTTTGGCGCTCTGTTTCGATTTTCATTTGCTCAAGTTCATTCGCTGCAAGCAGTTCCTCAAGCTCATCAGTTGTATGTGCAACCGTAATCGACATGTCCATATTGCCTTTTACAGAGTTCATTTGGATTTCAATTGTTGCCGCCTCATCCTGTAATTTTTGCAGCAACTGTGCTTTCACATCATTTTGTTCCTTAAATTGAAGAATGATTTCCTCTTTTAGCTTTTCGAAAATAAGTACCGTTTCACGAATGGCATCCAAATATTTGTTGTTCAATTGCTCAATATATTGCATTCGCAAATGAATGCCTAGAATCGAGCGTGTTCCATTTTGCATGTTTATTTTTTTTTCCCGGAATGCATGGCTTAGCTTCGTTAAAAACTCCTGCACCTCTTCAAGCGAATAATGATGATTCATCTGAAGCTCGTCCGGCGTTACATGAATGCCAAGCGCTGTTTCGCTGTATGCCAATGCTTTTTCCAAACGCTCCTTCACATCTTTGATCGGTTTAAATTGCTCCATCTGAGGCTGAATACGTTCCAATGCAGTGAGTAAACGATCCATTGCATAATTGCGTCGAATATTATATTCGTTCATGAATGCTTCAATTTCGTATACTTTTTTCAATGATGCGATTTTATCGATCAACTGCTCATACTGCGACATTTCATTAGCACGCCCGATTTTTGACTGGATTGCTTCAAAACGCTGCTGCAAACGTTCCAGCTGGGCTTTATGGCTGCTTTGCGAAATTTGAAGTTCAAAGTTTGCCGTCGCTTCCTTCAACTGTTGCTGGCGTTCTGTCAGTTGCTCGACAGTGGAGCCGTCCATTAATTGCCTTTCAAAGCTGGCAGCCGTTTCCGCAACGGTGTTTTCGGTCGCTTGCAGTTTTTCGAGTTTTCGTTCATTATCTTCAAGCTCTTTTTTGCATTCGGTTAGCTCTTTTTTCAGTGAATGAATCTTTTCTGCCAAAACATGCAATTCCGCTTTTGCTGCTTCTTTTTGCTCGATTTGTTTTTCTAGTTCAATTCGCTGCTGTTCAAGTGCTTTAATTTCGGTTTGTGCATGTTCAATTTCTGTATTTAAAAGTTGTTCTTTTTTTGCATGCAGTGAAATTTCATGGCCGATCGCTTCAAAAGTTTGCTCTTGCCAGTATGTTGCGACATTTTCTTCGATGAACTTTTTCCCTTCTTCTTCAATGCTTTCCGTTCGGCCATAGCGCAAAATACGGATATCTTTATTCGATAACAGGCGGCTCAGCGCATTGTCCACTGCCAAGTTCGATTGGGAAGCAACTAATGTTTTTAAGCCTGCTTTTGCGTTTTGATAGCAAATTTCCGAAATGACCGTTGTTTTGCCGGTACCTGGGGGACCTTGAATAACATATAAATCTTCTGCACTCATTGCCCCCTCCACTGCCTGCTGCTGGTAATAGTTTAAACGATTGTGAAAATCGATCGGTATAGATTGTTTGCGCTCAGCAATTGCTGGCTTGTCTTCAAAAAGAATCGTTTCTAAATTGGCATTTGCCGCTAATCCCTCTTTTAAACGCTCGAAGCCTTTTAATAGGCGCTTTAGCTGAGATTTTGTTGCCGCATTTGAAAATTCTACATCCTCCGACTGAAATTGCAGCTCATTTCTTCTTGCTAAATTGCTGTAATATGGCTTTAACGCAATATCAACACTGTTTTCGCTGCGACGGGCTTTTACGACATCCCCGATTTCCTGGATATAGCCACGTAAGCGCGCACTTAAGCCTTCCAGCTGTTTCCACTGCTTTTTGTCCATGTTCGAAATACGCATCGTCATATGCGAAAAATCAGCATCAAAAGCAACACTGGAAAAACGCGCATTAATATCTTCAATGTCCGCATTTTTATTCAAAACTTTTAAATAGCCTTCCCAGCTGCTTATTCGCTTATTAACGTAATCAAAGCGCTCCTGGGCAATCGGCAAATCGGCAAGTGCCTGTAAAAAAGGTTCCTGGTATGTATGCCCGCTAATGCGCGATGCGACGAAATGAATATTCATTACAGCGCGGCGATTTGTAACAACAGGTGTGCCTTTCCCGCGTGTCCGGAAGCTTTTGGCAACAAGACCGTTTCTGCGATCAAAAACACAGTCCATAATAACGAGGGCACTGAAAAACTTACATTTTTTACGATGAATTAGTTTTTCAAACAAAAATAAGGCCCTTTCCATTCGTTT
>NZ_JBQCJW010000046.1:0-20920 GCF_051967575.1 Solibacillus silvestris | reverse complement strand
AAGTAGCTCAGTTGGTAGAGCATCCGGCTGTTAACCGGCAGGTCGCAGGTTCGAGTCCTGCCTTCGGAGCCATTTTTCTTTTTGGGGACATACTCAAGAGGCTGAAGAGGCGCCCCTGCTAAGGGTGTAGGTCGCGTAAGCGGCGCGAGGGTTCAAATCCCTCTGTCTCCGCCATCGGCCCGTTGGTCAAGTGGTTAAGACACCGCCCTTTCACGGCGGTAACACGGGTTCGAATCCCGTACGGGTCATACATAAGAGAAGCAAAACGCTAGATACGAATTTCGTATCTAGCGTTTTTGCATAAAAGGGGCTGAGACGGTGATAGAGCAATTAAAAATATTTGATGGACAATACAATGAAATTGGCATCGAACAGCGCGATACCGTACATACAAAAGGGTATTGGCACGAAGTATTTCATTGTTGGGTGATCGAAAAAATTCATTCAGAATGGCATATTTATTTTCAGCTTAGAAGCAAAAATAAAAAGGATTATCCAAATGAATATGATATTACAGCCGCAGGTCATTTACTTGCTACAGAATCTGTGGAAGATGGAGTGCGCGAATTGACAGAGGAATTAGGGATTCATGTTGATTTTTCACAATTGTATTCAATCGGGGTAATTGCTTATAGTATTGATAACGAAATGATAAGGGATTATGAGTTTGCGAATGTATTCATTCATGAAATTGTTGGAGGGATGGACCAATTTAATATACAACGAGAAGAATTGGACGGAATCTATCGTGCGAAGTTAGAGCATTTTATACGATTAGCTCAAGATGAAGCGAAGGAAATCGAAATAACAGGTTATGAGTACGAAAATGATGTCCAAAATTTCAAGGTAAAAACTGTCAGCTTAGCACAAATGTCTACATTGCCCTATAGTTATTTAAAAGAATTCATACCGAAACTGAGGAAAATGATAATGGAAGCATCCTGAATTAATGGGAATGCTTCCACTTTTTTTACTTGTTCCGCCTATACAAAAGTTTTATGACAATCTCGTTATATGCAATAATTAAATTTATTCGTTGACCTTCACGTTACGTTATCCTTTATAGTACTACATAAGAGGTGATGACATGCTAATCAATGAGTTAGTGAAGCTATCTGGTGTGAGTGCACGCACATTAAGGTATTATGATGAAATTGGTTTGCTGAAGCCTTCAGCGATTGAACAAAATGGCTATCGGCGTTACAGTCAAGCGGATATCGATCGTCTACAGCAAATATTGTTTTATCGTGAACTGGATTTTAAGCTGGAAGAAATTAAAGCATTGATGGCGCATCCGCAATTTGAAGTAAAGCAGGCGCTCAAAAAGCAGTATATATTGCTGCAGAAAAAACGGGAATATCTTGAAAACTTGCTGCAAACAATTGATCAAACAATATGCATGATGGAAGGGGAAGCTAACATGACGAACGAGCAAAAATTTGAAGTGTTCAAAAATAAATTAATCGAGGAAAATGAACAGGCTTATGGTGAGGAAATCCGAGGGAAATATGGAGAAGAACAAGTGGAAGCAAGCTATAGCAAATTAAAGCATATGACTGAAGAGCAATATGAAGCGATGCAGCAATTGGAAAAGCAGTTATTTGAGCGGTTAAAAGAAGCGATGGGGCTTGGTGATGCAACATCAGCGATTGCGATGGAAACGGCGGAGCTTCATAAGCGCTGGCTAAGTTTCTCGTGGGCAAAGTATACGAAAGAAGCGCATGCAGGCCTAGCTCACATGTATATGGAAGATGAGCGCTTTACCTCCTATTATGATGAACGGGCAGGAGCCGGTGCAACGCGATTTTTATGTGATGCAATTAAAGTGTATGCAAATATTTGATTCTCTTTTAATATGTGACGATGTTTAAAAATCCTCATTTAGGCAATATTTTATTAATGGAAAAAGGGGGATTTTATATGAATAACGAACATTTACAGCAGCTGCGCCATGAGTTGGAGGAAGAGTTAGCGACATTGCAGCAGCATATCCATGAAGAGCCTACTGTGGAAGATTCAGAGCTGTCTTCGATAGATAATCATCCTGCCGATGCAGCGACCGATTTGACGACAGTCACGACGGAAATTGCGCTGGACGAAATGAAGGAAGATGAGATTGGGAAAATCCGGGCTGCTTTAAGGGCGATGGATGAAGGGACTTACGGTAAATGCATCGTATGCGGAAAAGTCATTCCATTTGAACGTTTAGAAGCCGTTCCAACCGCTTTAACATGTATTGACCATGTAGAAGAAATGGAGTAATAAAAGGATCGGGAACAGTCAGTAAACTTATTTCCATTATCACTATCCTAATATTTTTATAGAAACGGGGCGTGTTAAAAGTGAAAATACTTTTAACGCACCCCGCTTCTTTTTTTAAATGAAATAGGAAATGAGCAAACCGATTGCCAATAGGAAACCGAAAATAGTGTTCGTTTGTGCCGTGTTTTTCATTGCAGGCATAACTTCCAGCGGCTGTTCCTTTGCGCGGAATAATTTAATAGCTTCAGCCGGTTTTTTCGCACTTAACAATACGAGTAAAGCCCATGGAGTTAAATGGCCAATGATTACTAAACCGATGATCCAAATATAAGAAACGACAAAAAACGCTGCAAGCACTGTTACCGCATTGCGGCGGCCGACCAGTATCGCCATCGTTTTCCGCCCACCTTCCGTATCTCCAACAATGTCGCGGATATTGTTGGACAGCATTATCGCCCCGACTAAAATCATGCTTGGGACAGAAATAATTACAGCATCAGCTGTTACATCTCCTGTTTGAATAAAGAAGGCAATTAGAACAATACCCATACCCATTACTGCCCCTGAAACTAACTCCCCGAACGGTGAATAAGCAATCGGATACGGACCACCAGTATACAAATAGCCAATCAGCATACATACAAGACCGACAGCAACAAGCCACCAGGATGTCATGGCACATATGTAAACACCTAATAGCATCGCAATACCGTAAAAGCTTAGCGCTATAGCCATAATTGTTTTTGGTGCTACACCATGTCGGACGATTGTGCCCCCAATACCGACTGAGTTTTCATTATCCAGGCCTAGTTTATAATCATAATATTCATTGAACATATTAGTTGCTGCCTGTATTAGCATACTCGCAATAAGCATTGCAAAAAATAGTCCGAAATGAATTGTTTCATGATTTATTGAAAGTGCCATAGACGTACCTAATAATACTGGTACAAATGAAGCTGTTAATGTATGGGGACGAGTCAAATGCCACCAAACTTTAAATCCTTTGTCCGCTTCAACGACTTTTATCATAAAAAACGCTCCTAACTAATTACAATTATCTAACCTATTGTAAAGGAAATTACACAAAATGAGTAGAGAGAAGTTTCAATACGTGTAACGTTTGCTCGAAAAATGGTATGATAGGAAAGGCATTATTTACAGAACGAACGCAAATAAAGTGAGCAAATTATTAAAAAGTTTACTGCGCATAACAAAGCGCAACCTGCATCATACTTAATGAATTTGCAACATGACGGAGGGAATTTTCATGCAACACAAGTGGTACAATGCCACTGAAATCGAAGTAGGCTCAAATTCAAAGCAAATTTTTTATATGGAAACAATCGAGGTAAGCCGACTATCCGCATTGGCATTTTTTGCTGCGGGTGAAGGGAAATATAAAGGAAAGCGCAACTATTGGCAAAATCGCGAAAAGACATTTACATTGGTTGGTTTAGGTCATGCGTATACAATTGAAAACAATGCATCCGCTGCTCGTTTTGATTTTGTGGAACAGGAATGGAAAAAGCTGACGAGTCAAATTGTGCAAGAAGATCAACATTTGCAGCCGATACTTTTTGGTGGCTTTACATTTGATCCGCAAAATGAAGTTTCGGCGGAGTGGACAAACTTTCCGCAAAGCTATTTTACTGTGGCAACACATCAGTTAGTCATCCGCAATGATAAAGCTTATGTAACAATCAACTACATCACAGATGAAGAAAATAGTGCAAAAACGTTTGATGTATTGCGTAAAGAGCGGGATGAACTGATTCATGCAGCACAAGTAAAGGAAGTCAAAACATATAGAAAGCCGGAAATAACAAGCTTTTACGAGCCATATAAGCCGGAATATATGGATTCGATCGATAAAGTGACAAGCTTAATAAAAGCAAACGAAGCGCAGAAGGTTGTCATTGCGCGTTCTTTGGCATTGCAATTTAAGGAAGCGATTACATCACCGCAAATTTTATCGCATGTTGTGCATGAGCAGCCGGAAAGCTACTTATTTGGCTTGGAGCATGCTGATTTATTATTTTATGGTGCTTCACCAGAACGTTTAGTCAAAGTGGAGAATGGCAGGGCATTTTCTTCATGCGTCGCAGGGTCGATTAAGCGCGGCACTACAGCAGAAGCGGACGAGGCACTTGGGCAAAGCTTATTAAATGATATGAAAAACCGCGGGGAGCATCATTATGTTGTAGAGATGATTACCGAAACATTTGAAAAAAACTGCTCGGAAGTGAAAGTCCCCCATGGTCCAAAGCTTCTGAAAATCCGCGACATTCAGCATTTATATACACCTGTTGAAGGGCAATTAAATGCAGATGCAACGATTTTGCAGCTTGTGAAGCATTTGCATCCTACACCAGCATTGGGCGGTGTGCCGCGTGAACACGCGATGGAAATTATTCGCACATATGAGCCGATGAACCGGGGACTTTATGCTGCGCCAATCGGCTGGCTTGATGCGGATGGCAATGGAGAGTTTGCTGTAGCAATTCGTTCGGCCGCGTTAGTACAGGATAAAGCGTACTTATATGCAGGCGGCGGCATTGTTGCTAATTCCGAAGCACAATCGGAATATGAAGAAACGCTCGTGAAATTCCGTCCGATGCTGCGGGCGCTAGGAGGACAATTACATGAATGAACGTGAACTATTATCCAACTATGTTTATCAAATTGTTTCAGCGTTGGTAGCATCTGGTGTAGAGCAAGTGGTTGTCAGCCCAGGGTCTCGCTCTACGCCGCTAGCCTATGCATTTGCATCAACAAAAGAGCTGGAGATGCATCGGCAAGTGGACGAACGGGCAGCAGCTTTTTATGCGCTCGGTTTAGCAAAGTCCACTGCTAAGCCTGTCGTATTATTATGTACTTCAGGGACAGCTGCGGCAAACTACTACCCGGCAATTGTGGAAGCGAAATATGCGCGTGTGCCGTTAATCGTCTTAACGGCCGATCGCCCGCATGAACTGCGGGAAGTAGGTGCGCCACAAGCAATTAACCAAGTGCGCCTTTACGGGGAAAATGTGAAGTGGTCAGCGGAGTTTCCGATACCTGATGACGCACCTCAAACATTGCCTTTTATCGAACGCCATACAGTGCGTGCGGTGAATATGGCGACGTCTGCACCTTTTGGGCCAGTGCATTTGAATATACCATTCCGTGAGCCATTGATCATCGACTTTAAAGGTGAGCTACCGAAATCGGGCTATGTAAAAAGCTATACAAATGAGCTTACGCCTTCAACGCAGGCAATAACTGAGATGACGCAAATTATGGAGCAAACGACAAACGGCATTATTGTCGTTGGGGAATTGCCGCTAGGAACGAACACTGAGCATTTATGGAATTTTATAAGGGAAGCAAAATGGCCGGTAATGATCGAAAGCTTATCGAATTTACGCACAGAAGTACCGGAAGATTGCCGAGCGTATGCAATTTCTACATATGATGCATTGATGAAAAATGAGCGGTTTAAGCGAAATGTCCGGCCGCAAACAGTTATTCGTTTCGGTGCACAGCCAGTATCGAAATTTCTAATGCAGTTTATCGCCCATGCGAATCCGCAAAGCTATATCATCATTGATGAAGATCCAATGTTCCGGGATTCTATGCATATGTCAACACATTTTATCCATGCATTGCCAGGTGAATGGCTATCGGAAATTGTGCTATCCCATCCCCAAGCAGAAATGGCATATGTGCAATTTTGGAAAATGGCTGATTTGCTTGCAGCGGATATTATTGAAAAATATAGCGACAATGCCGATGATGAAGGCGCAATGGTTCAGGCGCTGCTAACGAATATGGAGGGAGATGCAGACATTTTCGTCAGCAGCAGCATGCCGGTTCGGGATATTGATACATTTTTGCTTACGGCAAATCGCTCCATCCAAGTTTTTGCCAATCGGGGTGCCAATGGAATCGATGGGGTGACTTCCACTGCATTAGGTTTCAGCAACGGCCGTAAAATGCGCAACACATATTTGTTGATCGGCGATTTAGCGTTTCTGCATGATGCGAATGCATTCATCGCAAGTCGTTATCAGCATTGCGAGTTGACTGTTGTCGTGATGAATAATGATGGCGGCGGAATATTCTCCTATTTGCCGCAGTCGAAAGTGGAAGCGCATTATGAGAATTTATTCGGCACGCCGACCGCTTTGACATTCGAGCAGGTTGGCAAAATGTATGAAATGGATTATGAAAAAGCGGCAACAAAAGAGCAATTTATAAATGCTTTAAACAAAAAAAGTGAAACATCTGTTAAATTGATTGAAGTGTTTACAAACCGCGGGGAAAATGTAAAGCAGCATCGCCAGCTATGGACCCGCATTAACGAGGTGATCGAACATTGGCTCGATTCACTATAAAAGGTTTGGACGTATATGTGGAACAGTGGAATGAACATGCGAAACAGACAATCGTTTTATTGCATGGCTTCACCGGCAGCACGAAAACATGGCATAAAGTCGCGGCGCTTTTGCCAAAAACCGTTCGCTGTGTCGCTGTCGATTTGATCGGACATGGCAAAACTGCGGCACCTTTAACAGAAGCACACTATTCAATGGCTTTTCAAATCGGGTTGCTGAATGAATTATTCCATGCTTTGCACATTGAAAAATTTACGTTATTAGGCTATTCGATGGGAGGGCGTGTCGCGCTCAGCTATGCGATTCAATTTCCGTCCGAAATAACGCATTTATTATTGGAAAGTGCTTCCCCTGGCTTATCGGGGGAACAGCAGCGAAACATGCGAAAGCAAACTGATGATGCGCTCGCCGAAAACTTAATGGTACATGGCATTGAATCTTTTGTGGACAAATGGGAAAACATTCCGCTGTTTGCATCTCAAAAACTGCTGCCAAAGCATATACAGCAGGAAATTCGGGAAGAGCGGATCCAGCAGCGTGCGGTTGGGCTTGCAAACAGCTTGCTTGGGATGGGGACAGGGGTCATGCCTGCACTATGGGGGAAGCCTCTTGCTGCATTGCCGATGCCTGTTACGCTTATTACAGGGGCACTCGATGAGAAGTTTGTTCGGCTCAACGATGAAATGCAAAAACAGATAGCAAAAGTGCATCACATTACAATACCGGAAGTTGGCCACGCAATTCATGTGGAAAATCCGACAAAGTTTGCTACAATAGTAAAGGAAACGATTTCATAACCGAAACAGGAGGCAATATATATGACAAAGCAACGTCTATGGACATCTTTACATACTTACGAAGATATTAAGTATGAATACTATAACGGAATCGCAAAAATTACGATTAACCGTCCGGAAGTTCGCAACGCTTTCCGTCCGAAAACAACAGCGGAAATGATCGATGCTTTCACACGCGCTCGTGATGATGAGCGTGTTGGCGTAATTATTTTAACAGGTGAAGGCGAGCATGCATTCTGCTCAGGCGGCGACCAAAAAGTACGCGGCCATGGCGGCTATGTAGGCGATGACGAAATCCCTCGCTTAAACGTATTGGATCTGCAAACATTAATCCGTAAAATTCCTAAACCGGTCGTAGCGATGGTAGCAGGTTATGCAATCGGCGGCGGCCACGTACTGCACGTAGTATGTGACTTAACAATCGCTGCAGAAAATGCACGTTTCGGTCAAACAGGACCTAAAGTCGGTTCATTCGATGCTGGTTACGGCTCAGGTTACTTAGCACGTATCGTAGGACACAAAAAAGCTCGTGAAATCTGGTACTTATGCCGTCAGTACGATGCGCAGCAAGCACTTGAAATGGGCTTAGTAAACACGGTTGTACCATATGAGCAGTTAGAAGATGAAACAGTTAAATGGTGTGAAGAGATGCTGGAAATGTCTCCGACAGCATTACGTTTCCTGAAAGCTGCAATGAATGCAGATACAGACGGCTTAGCTGGTATCCAACAGCTTGCTGGTGATGCGACGCTTCTTTACTACACAACTGATGAAGCAAAAGAAGGCCGCGATGCATTTAAAGAGAAACGTAAACCAGACTTCGGTCAATTCCCGCGTTTCCCTTGATTTGTTCGTTATAATATTCAAAAGGGATGTCCGAAAACTTTGGACATCCCTTTTCTTTACGATAGGAGGAAAAATCTATGCAGCCAAACTGGATTAAGCAACGAGCCTATTTAACACCGAATCGTGTTGCAATTAGCTTTCACGACCAGCAGTGGACATTTAACGAGCTTTATTTGCAGTCTGTTAGCTTAGCTTATAAATTAAATACACTTCATTTAACGAATGGGAAACGGGTTGCTATTTTAGCCCCGTCCACACCGCCTTTAATCGAACTGCTCTATGCATGTATGCAGGCCCAGTGTGAAATGGTGCTGCTGAATGGCAGATTGGCAAAGCAAGAGCTTGCGTATCAAATTGCGGATGCAGAAGTGGATGCGATTTTAGTAGCTGATGAAGAGCTGGCCAAACTTCCTGATGATGCCCGAATCATTCCATTTTCGAAGCTTTATCGAACAACTGAATCGGAATATGATATTGCGGCACAATGGGATGATGATTTTGCACTGACGATTATGTATACATCAGGTACGACAGGATTTCCGAAAGGGGTTTGTCAAACAGTGGTAAACCATAGTTCAAGTGCGATCAGCTCCGCATTAAATTTAGGGATTTCAGAGGATGATGCATGGCTTTGTACCGTTCCGATTTTTCATATAAGTGGTTTTTCAATCGTTGTCCGGTCATTATTGTATGGGATGAAAATACGTTTATATGAAAAATTCGATGCAAAAAAATGTTCACAGGAAATTATAAACGGGACAGTGACGAAAATGTCGGTCGTCGCGGTCATTTTGGAAAATCTATTATCGGAAATGGAAAGCATCGGCCAAAAAGCGCATCCCCGTTTCTCAACAATACTGGCAGGTGGCGGTCCTGTACCAATCGATTATTTAAAGCGTGCGGCACAGTTGAATTTACATGTGGCGCAAACATACGGAATGACTGAAACAGCTTCACAAACCGCCACACTGGCAAATGAGGATGCATTCACACATATCGGATCTGCAGGGAAACCTTTATTTTTCAATGAAATAAAAATTGCAGCGAAAAAAGACGAGTCAATTGGCGAAATTTTAATAAGAGGACCGCATGTAACACCGAGATATATCGGCCAATTTAAAGAGAAGCCGACGACAATTGATGGCTGGCTTCATACAGGGGATGTCGGTTATTTAGACGAAGACGGCTATTTATATGTAGTTGATCGCCGAAGTGATTTGATTATTTCCGGAGGGGAAAATATTTACCCTGCTGAAATCGAAAATGTATTGCTCGCACATCCGAAAATAAAAGAAGCGGGCGTATGCGGGATAGCGCATGACATATGGGGGCAAGTGCCTGCAGCATTTATCGTAGTAAAAGAAAGCATGACAGCGCAAGACGTCATTGAATTTTGCGAGCAGAATTTAGCCAATTATAAAGTTCCGAAATATGTTCACTTTATTGCCTCCTTGCCACGAAGCGGTTCAAATAAGCTGCTAAGAAGACACTTGATGAAGTTATTGGATGAATAATGAGGAAATGATGAAAAGGTCCAAGCATAAGAATCAATGCTTGGACCTATTACCTTATAATCAATTACTTAAAGCTTGTTTTAATACATCTATATTTTTACGCATTAAAGTGAAGTAATTTTCTTTGTTTTCAATATCTTCCTTCGTAAGCACACTTAAATTATGCAAAGTTAAAGTTTTTGCTTTTACTTCTTTCTGAATAATTTCCGTTAAATTCGATGAAACATTTTGCTCGAAGAAAATGTATTGGATATTTTCTTTTTTAGCTAAATCCACAATCGTCGTCAGTTCTTTTTGTGATGGCTCGCTTTGTGAATTCAAGCCAGCCACTGGTACTTGATTGAAGCCGTAATGTCCCGCGATATAGCCAAATGCTGCGTGTGAAACGAAGAATGTTTTCTTATTGGATGCAGCGGCCATTGCTTCAAATTCCGAATGCAATTCAGCAAGGTCTGCTGCTAATTGCTCATAGTTTGCATTGAATAATGCTTCATGTTCTGGTAGAGCCGCAACTAATTCTTCTTTAATCGATAATGCTAACTGCTGTGAAATGATTGGTGACAGCCAAACATGTGCATCATGTTCATGGTGGGTATGCTCTTCATCACTTTCGTCTCCTTCACCATGCTCATGCTCATGATCGTGTTCATCATGTTCTGCTGTAGCTTCTGCATGTGTATGGCCAGTCGAAATATGCAGCTGTTCTTCTGTTACTCCGTCAGCAGTGGCCACTAATTTTACATCTTCATTAGCCAATGTCTTTTTGGCATTTTCAACAAAGCCTTCCAATCCGAGGCCGATATAGAAAAATAAATCCGAATCTGCTAAAGCAATCATATCTTTTTGTGTCGGCTCAAATGTATGCTCGTTTGCGCCAGCAGGATAAATCGAAGCAACTTTCACATACTCGCCGCCGATACGCTCGGTAAAATATTGCAATGGATAAACAGTCGTATAAACAGATAACGCATCTTCATTCGCTTTTGCATCATTTGAAGTGGAATTTTTTGCATCATCTGCATTACAAGCAGCTAAAAATAAAATAGATGTAAACATTGAAATGAGTAAAAACCATTTTTTCATTTGTAGTAAAACCCCTTAAATAGTAATAATTACGATTTGTGTTTTTGAACATTTTCAATCATACATTATTACATCAAAAAAAACAATATAAAAAGCCTTCGAAAATCATTTTTTTTTCGAAGGCCATTTTTCAGGTACAGGATCAAAGCCACCCGGATGAAACGGCTGGCATTTTAAAATGCGAATTGTCGTCATAATAATCCCTTTAATAGCACCATGCTTTTGTATTGCTTCAATCCCGTAGCTTGAACAAGTGGGATGAAAGCGGCAAGAAGGGGGTTTCATAGGCGAGAAATATTTTTGATAAACTCGGATAAGCCCGATAAATAGTCTTTTCATTGCTGTTTTTGTTCTCCATTTTTATAGGCGTGTATTGGTTTTGAATCGACCGTTTGCTTTAATGATATATTGTTTTTACGAGCAAGTAAAACGATTGAAAACGCAAAAATCCCCATAATTGTGACGATAATAATCAATACTATAGGTAAACTCATTTTTTCACCTCATTTGATTCATTGGAATTTGTCGTATTATGTGCTACGGGATCTATAGAATGTTTTACTTTATAGCCCAAATTGACAGCTGTCAGGAAAAGAGCCGTAATCACTATTACAACTAATATACATATAAGTATCGTAACAAGCATGACGAGACCTCCAAACTGATTGATCACTATCTATTGTACATGAAAAAGACGGCTTAAATTTGAACAATCATTGAAATTATGAGGTTTTAACAAGCGAATGAACGGTTATAATATTAACTAGTGATTAAATTCAGCATTTTGTCACTATTAGAAAGGTAAATAATGTATTATAATGATAATAATTATCAATTAGGATTAAAATTTCGCTTATGAAATTTTAAATATAAATTATGAGGTGAAGGATAATGGCAAAAAAACAATTAAACACACTTTTAAATGATTTAGTGGCAACATGGTCGGTAATGTACACAAAGTTACATAACTACCACTGGTACGTAAACGGACCATCTTTCTTTACATTACACACAAAATTTGAAGAGTTATATAATGAGGTAACACTTAATTTAGACGAAATTGCTGAACGCATTTTGACAAAGGGAGGCAAGCCTGTCGCAACATTGAAGGAAAATTTAGACCTTTCTTTAATCAAAGAAGCAACTGGCAAAGAAGAAACGGAAGAAATGGTTTCAACACTTATTGCCGATTTCAATACAATTATGGAAGCATTGGAAAAAGCAATGGAAGCAGCATCTGAAGAAGGCGATGATCGTACGGAAGATATGTTGAATGCTCAATACCAAAGTTTGGAAAAGCATACATGGATGCTTAATGCTTATTTAGGAAACTAATATCGACGAAACGACTCCGAATTTGGGGTCGTTTTTTACGTATAAATGATTTGGTTAAAGCCCACCTTAAGAATGAGGTGAGTATAATGGAAACGAGTAATGTTTATGTATCGATTGCAAATTTGACATGCAATTTGCAGCCAGGGACATCCTATGAATTTGTATTGAAAATGGACCCATTGAAAGCGCGTGTATTTACAAAGCTTTTTAGCCAAATGCAAGCACTGGAAGCATCCAATGCCTTTCGAGCGCATATGCCTTTTATACCTTATCATTTGGATAAGCTGAATCATGATTTAGACCGTCGTCTGCAAAAAGTATATGCATTAATTCATGAATTCGGTGATGACGAGGCGAGAAAATTTGTAGAGCAATTACCTTATTTTAATTGACAATTTTCTTGCTTCCTGTTGAATGATAGACATCTGTTCGCTACACTATTGAATAGGAGTTGAGCGAAAAGATGTTTAAATTTATCGATGAAAACGGTTTGAACGTAGATTTGAGATTTGATGAAGGGCCATTTGATGTAGAGCCAAAGCACGTATTAACGCTCGTGCAGCATAAAGGAAAGTGGTTATGCACAATTCATAACCGGCGTGGTGTCGAATTCCCAGGCGGAAAGCAAGAGCAGGGCGAAACTTTATATCAAGCTGCTATACGTGAAGTATATGAAGAGGCAACTGTAGTAATAGAGGATGTACAATGGTTTGCTTACTATATTGTACACGGTGAAATACCGTTTTGTAAGGCGGTTTTTACAGCAAAGGTTAAGGATATCGAGCCATTTGTCGGAGATTTTGAAACAGATGGTGTTTTATGGTTAACGGAAGAAGAGCTATGGCAACAGCCCGATTTAAGTTTTTATATGCGGGATGCGGGCATGAAAAAGATGCTGCAGGAAGTGAAAAATCATGAACGGCAATGGTAAGATTTTTTCGATGCGTAATTATCCTTCACCGAATCCGCATATTCGTCTGGATGAAGTAACATATTGGTCACAAGGATTGCGTGTTAAAGGATTATTAGCTAGACCGAAAGCTCATGGGCAGTATGAAGCGCTTCTTTATTTGCGGGGAGGGTTGCAGTCGATCGGCATGGTCCGGCCTGCCCGTATCGCCCAATTCGCGATGCAGGGCTTTGTCGTTTTCGCCCCGTATTACCGTGGAAATCGCGGAGGCGAAGGGAAGGACGAGTTTGCGGGTGAGGACCGGAATGATGCGATTTTCGGTATCGACGTATTAAAGAAATTTATCGATGCTGAAAAAGTGAATTTGTTTGGATTTTCCAGGGGGGGCTTAATGGCTTTATGGACGGCGATTTTACGCGAAGATATAAAAGCCGTCGTGACATGGGCTGGTGTTTCGGACGCAACAGCGACTTATTGGGAGCGTGTCGATATGCGTCGCGGGCTAAAGAGGATCGTTGGGGGCACGCCAAATAAAGTGCCGGAAAACTATGAAGACCGCACACCTTTATATGAGATAGAGAATGTCCATGCTCCTGTATTGATTATTCATGGTACAGAGGATCAACATGTTGATATTGAACATGCATACCAACTGGAACTTTATTTGAAAGACGAGGGAAAACAAGTGGAAACATGGTTTTCATTTGGGTTAAAGCATCATTATCCCCCGAAACTCAATCGGGAAACTGTAAAAAAACTATGTGAATGGATGAAACAACAAGGAGCAGCAAAAAGGGATGTACGTAAGTGAATACTTACGCTACATCCCTTTATTTATAATATCCTTTAAAATTTTATATTATAATCCGGCTTTTCGCAAAACTGCCAAAGTTAAACTAATATGGCGAATTAATCATTAGTGTACTATACTAATGGACCGCCTTTTTTCACGATTGCTTCATCAACATTGTCGAATTTCGTGAAGTTGTTTTTGAATAATTGCGCAAGTTCAGCTGATTTTTTATCATATGCAGTTTTGTCAGCCCATGCATCGCGCGGGTTTAACACTCCAGATGGAACACCTTCAACCGCTAATGGGATATTCAATCCGAATACCGCATCTTGTGTCGTTTCCACATTGTTTAATTTACCATCGATTGCAGCACGAACCATTGCACGAGTATAAGCAAGTTTCATACGGCTGCCAACACCATACTCGCCTCCAGTCCAACCAGTGTTAACAAGGAATACTTGTGAACCATGCTCATCGATTTTCTTGCCTAACTGCTCCGCATAAACTGTTGCAGGCAATGGCAGGAATGGAGATCCGAAGCATGTTGAAAATACTGGCTCTGGCTCTGTAATACCACGTTCTGTACCTGCTAATTTTGACGTGAAGCCGCTTAAGAAATGATACATTGCCTGTTCTTTCGTTAATTTTGAAATAGGAGGCAATACACCAAATGCGTCTGCAGTCAGGAAGACGATTGTATTTGGGTGGCCAGCTACTGATGGTAGTACAATATTATCGATGTAATCAATCGGATAAGCTACTCGAGTGTTTTCTGTTAAAGAACCATCATCATAGTTACATACGCGTGATTGTGGATCTACAGCCACATTTTCCAATACAGAACCGAAGCGGATCGCGTTGTAGATTTCAGGCTCTTTTTCTGCAGAAAGGTTGATTGTTTTCGCATAGCAACCACCTTCAATATTGAATACGCCGTTGTCAGACCAACCATGCTCATCATCACCGATTAATTTACGGTCGCTATCTGCCGATAATGTCGTTTTGCCTGTACCTGACAGACCGAAGAACAATGCAACATCGCCTTCTTCGCCAACGTTTGCAGAACAGTGCATTGGGAAGATGCCTTGTTCAGGCAATAAATAATTCATAATCCCAAAAATTGATTTTTTCATTTCGCCGGCGTATTCAGTTCCACCGATTAAGATGATTTTCTTTTCAAGAGATGTTATAATAAATGTTTCCGATCCTGTGCCATCTACTTCTGGATCTGCTTTGAAGTTTGGCGCGGACACAATTGTGAAATCAGCAACATGAGAAGCTAATTCCTCAGCAGTTGGACGGATGAATAATTGATGACAGAATAGGTTATGCCAAGCATATTCGTTAATGACTTTTATAGAAAGTTGAGAATCTTTGTCCGCACCTGCAAAACCGTTGAATACGAATAATTCATCGCGTTCTTTTAAATAGTTCACGACTTTCACGTAAAGCTTGTCGAATACTTCTGTAGAGATAGGACGGTTTACTTTACCCCAATCGATTTTATGTTTTGAACTTTCTTCTTCAACCATATATTTATCTTTAGGAGAACGACCAGTGTATTTGCCTGTTTCAGCACGCAATGCGCCATCGACAGTTAACATTGCTTCTCCGCGTGATGTAGCTTTTTCTACTAATTGTGGAACAGATAATTGAGTTTTAATGTTTTCCCCGTTTAAAAGTTCTTTCAGCTCGTTAGCGATTTCTACCGAATTCATCTATTAAATACCATCCTTTTTTATAGTATTCCCTTATAGTAGGGGAGTTGTTTATTAATTCAAAAATAGTATAACACATTGAATGTAATAATCTATACTAATTATGAATTATTTTTTATGGAAATTTAAACTGTTCTAAATAAGACAAATTTTGTTGACAGCTTTGTTTTTTTTACGTAAGATGTTTAATTGAACGGATACTCTTATCCCGAGCTGGTGGAGGGGCAGGCCCTATGAAACCCGGCAACCTGCGCATACTTAATGCGTGCTGGTGCCAACCTGATGCAAGGGCAAAATTTCCCTTGAACGATAAGAGTGAAAGGTAACGATGCATATACATCCTTTCCTCACGCGTGATGAGCGCGGCTAATGAGCGAAAGGATTTTTTTATTTGATTTAAATTGTAAAGCAAGAAATATTAGCCTTTCAAAACCTCGTGTCAAAGCAATGCAGCTTGACGTTTATCGTGTATCAACGGACAGAAAGCAAATGATTTTTAAAATATGAAAATAATCTATTTTTAGCCATATAAAATCAACTGTCCTTAGACACCTGATTGGTATAGCCTCAACCTTTTTTCAGAAACGAAAAGGGATGGTTTACTTTATCGAAAATATAAGCGGGCATGGGTAATGAGTACCGTATCATCGAATGAACATAAAACAATCGCCAAAGTGAATTAGGAGGAAATGACATGACAAATCGTCGACTGTTTACATCAGAAAGTGTAACGGAAGGACATCCGGATAAAATTTGTGACCAAATTTCGGATGCTATTTTAGATGCCATTTTAGCAGCGGACCCAAATGCTCGTGTAGCTTGTGAAACTACGGTAACAACAGGCTTAGTATTAGTATCTGGGGAGATTACAACATCTACTTATGTGGATATGAAAGGAATTATCCGTGATACAGTGGCAGAAATTGGCTATACTCGCGGTAAATACGGCTTTGATGCTGAAAACTTGGCAGTATTAGTAGCGGTAGGTGAGCAATCTCCTGATATCGCGCAAGGTGTCGACCAAGCATTGGAAGCGCGTGAAGGCTCGATGACAGATGATGAGCTGGAAGCAATCGGTGCAGGAGATCAAGGCCTAATGTTCGGCTACGCATGTAACGAAACACCGGAACTTATGCCGATGCCTATTTCTTTAGCTCATAAATTAGCGCGTCGTTTAACAGAAGTACGTAAATCAGGCGAATTGCAATATTTACGTCCGGATGGTAAAACACAAGTAACAATTGAATATGATGAAAACAATGAACCGGTTCGTGTGGATACAATCGTTATTTCAACACAGCACGATGAAGAAGCAACATTGGAACAAATCCAGACAGACATTAAAGAACATGTGATTAAACCGGTAGTTCCTGCTCATTTATTGGATGAGGCTACAAAGTACTTCATCAACCCGACAGGCCGCTTCGTAATTGGTGGACCTAAAGGTGATGCAGGTCTTACAGGTCGTAAAATTATTGTTGATACTTATGGTGGCTATGCACGTCATGGTGGCGGAGCTTTCTCTGGTAAGGATGCAACAAAAGTTGACCGTTCTGCAGCATATGCAGCACGCTATGTTGCCAAAAACATTGTAGCAGCCGGCTTAGCTGACCGTGCAGAAGTGCAACTGGCATATGCAATCGGTGTTGCACAACCTGTTTCAATTGCAGTCGATACATTCGGTACTGGAAAAGCAGCTGAAACAGAAATCGTGAAATGGGTTCGTGAGCTCTTTGATTTACGTCCGGCAGGCATTATTAAAATGCTGGACTTACGCCGCCCGATTTATAAACAAACGGCAGCATACGGGCATTTCGGCCGCACAGACTTGAATGTTCCTTGGGAAAATACAGATAAAGCAGCCGAGCTTAAAGCAAAAGCTGGGATCTAAAACGGGTAAAGGAGCGGTCAGTTTAATGACGGCTCCTTTTCATTTTGAGGGACGATAAACTTTATCGCTATTATATATGTAGAAACTGTTTAATTATGACAAAATATTATTGCGAAATTACTTTTGTAAAGATTTGTAATATTGCCCTTTCTCTGCGTACTCTCGAATAATCCGGTCCATATCGGCACGGTCCTCAGCTGTAACTTCTCGTACCACTTTTGCTGGGCGCCCCATAGCAAGGGAATTTGGCGGAATCACTTTTCCCGGGGGAACTAAGCTGCCGGCACCGATAAATGCCCCTTCCCCTATTACCGCCCCATCTAAAATGATGGAACCCATACCGATCAATGCGCGTTTTTTAATTGTGCAGCTATGCAGTGTCACTTGATGACCTACCGTTACTTCATCTTCTATAATTAACGGGAAGGCGGGACTTTGATGAAGACAGCTTAAATCCTGAATGCTCACGCGTTCCCCGATAATTGTTTTATTCACATCGCCTCGTATAACGGTATTAAACCAAATGGAAGTTTCCGCCCCGACTGTTACATCCCCGGTAATCGTTGCATAGTCGGCAATAAATGCAGATGGGTGAATATTCGGTGTTTTACCTTTGTAAGGATAAATCATGTTCAATTCCTCATTTCTTTTATAGAATAGTATTTGAAACTATCCATATCGTAACAAACGATTAAAAATTTTTAAATGCCATTTCTTTTTTTGGCAAATGTATTATAATAAATCAATTATGCCTTAGTGTAATCGCATGTGAATTTAAAATAGGGCAAACAATAATGCCGCCGTTTGCAGAAGCGGGAATCTTCTGCTTTATCAGCAAAAAAATTCAGAATGTAAGGGGGGATTGGCCATGTGGAAATGGGAAACAGAGCAACAGCCAAAAGCCGTAGTTGTCATTCTTCATAGTGCATATGAGCATCATCGGTGGTACGCATGGTTAATCGAAAAGTTTCGCAGTGCCCGCTTTCATGTAGTAATGGGGGATTTGCCGGGACATGGGGAGCAAGGGAAATATTCAAGATATCATGATGAAAATTTTGAAGAATACTATAATTATACAAAGGTTTTATTAAAAGTCGCATTGGAATATAATTTACCGCTTTTTATTGTAGGGAATGGCTTAGGAGCTGTCATTGCCGCAAATGTGATCCAGAAAAATAAGATTGAATGTGCAGGCGCGGTATTGACATCGCCATGGCTGAATTTAAAATTAACACCTGGAAAATTATCAAATGCGTTATCAAGCTTTAGTGCGATAACATCAAATATGAAATTAAAGCATGAGTTAAGCTTGCAGCATTTTACTCGCAATACGGATGTTTTAATGGAGCTGAAAGAACATTTGCCGTTAAATAGCATGGTGACAGTGAAATGGTACCGGGACTGGCAGCAAGTGTCGCGGACAATCCGTGATATTGAATTTAAATTTCCGGATATTCCTTTACTAGTAATGACTGGGGAAAACGATAAAATAACGGACATTGGGACGACGAAGAAATGGCTGCTGGAGCATTTTCTATCAGAATTCCATTATAAACAATGGAAAGGCTGTCTTCATAGTTTGTATTTTGAATTGGAACGCGAAGAGGTATTTCGGTATACAATCGATTTTATAAACAATGTTTTAAGGGACTTGGGATATATTATAGATTAAGGGAAAACCTAACAAAATTTACTTTTTTGTTAGGTTTTTTTATTTTCAGTAAAAAAATGTATCGAAATTTTTGAATATTTGTAATATACTAAATTTCAAGTTAATACAATAATTCAACAAGGGGTGACAATATGGATTTTATTAACGATTTTGTAGGATGGGCCAACAATATTTTATGGGGTCCTGTAATGATCTATGGTATTTTAATCGTTGGTTTGTTTTTCTCAATCCTCACAAAGTTTGCTCAAGTCCGATTGATCGGAGACATGTTCAAGTTAATGTTCAAAGGGGAAAAATCCGATGCAGGCGTATCTTCATTCCAGGCATTGTCGATTGCGCTGTCGGGTCGTGTCGGCACAGGTAACATTGTCGGTACTGCCACAGCCATTGCATTTGGGGGGCCGGGTGCCGTATTCTGGATGTGGGTTACCGCTTTTATCGGAGCATCAACAGCGTATATGGAGTCTACATTAGCTCAAATCTACAAAGAAAAGAAGGATGGGCAATATCGTGGCGGTCCTGCATTCTACATTGAAAAGACAACAGGTATTCGTGCATTAGGTATTATTTTCGCGGTTGCAATGATTGTATCTGTAGCGTTTTTAATGCCTGGAGTTCAGGCAAATGCCATCGCAGGCGCGGTTGATAATGCATTTGGCATCGAGCCTTGGATGACTGGTTTAGTTACAATTCTTTTATTGGGAGTCATTATTTTCGGTGGTGTTAAGCGTATTGCGAATACAGCGCAAATTTTGGTTCCATTCATGGCATTAGCTTATTTGCTGGTAGCGGTTATTATTATTATTATGAATATTACAGCTGTGCCTGAAGTTTTTGGTTTAATATTCCGTAGTGCTTTCGCATCGGACGCTGTATTTGGCGGGATGATTGGTAGTGCGATTTTCTGGGGGGTAAAACGCGCCATCTATTCAAACGAAGCAGGTCAAGGTACCGGGGCACATCCGGCAGCAGCAGCAGAAGTTTCGCATCCTGCAAAGCAAGGATTAGTGCAAGCAGCATCAGTTTATATTGATACATTGCTCGTATGTTCTGCAACAGCGTTAATGATATTATTCATGGGTACATACAATGTACATGAAGGCAGCCAAGATGGAGCTCTGATCGAAGCAAAAATGGATGAGACGATTACGTATTCAGGCTTTACTCAAGCAGCAGTAAATGAAGCGTTCCCATCTTTAAATAACTTCGGCTCCGGATTTGTGGCGATTGCATTATTCTTCTTTGCTTTCACTACATTGATGGCATACTACTACATTGCGGAAACGAATGTGTCGTATATGCTGAATGGGCAAGCAAGAAAAATAGGGATCTTCCTAATGAAGTTCATCTTATTGGCATCCGCATTTTACGGGACAGTTAAAACATCAGATTTAGCTTGGGCGTTTGGTGACGTAGGTTTAGGGTTAACGGTTTGGATAAACGTTATTTTACTATTGTTCATTATGAAGCCGGCGCTCATTGCATTGAAAGATTACGAGCAGCAGAAAAAAGAAGGGAAAGACCCGGTATTTGACCCGAAAAAACTGGGCATCAAAAACGCGGATTTCTGGGAGACATATAAGAAAGATTAATAAAATAAGAGAGGCTGCCTATTATAAGGGAGGGCACTGAAAAAGTCCCTCAGGCACAAGTGAGAGAGTACAGGAACGAAAATTCGTTCCTGTACTCTCTTTTTCTTCGATGCCGTTGATTTCCATTG
>NZ_JBQCJW010000045.1:0-21841 GCF_051967575.1 Solibacillus silvestris | reverse complement strand
GCCGCCAGCGTTCGTCCTGAGCCAGGATCAAACTCTCCATAAAAGTAGTTTGAAAGCTCATTTGCTTTGCTAGCGATTCAACTTAATTAAAAGCTGATATCTATTGTTTGCTTCATTTAAGAAGCTTATTTCATTAACGTTGCTTGTTCAGTTTTCAAGGTTCATAAAGTGTGTCAAAAGTGACAACTTTTATATCATATCCCATTCGATTCGGGATGTCAACAGTTTTTTCAGAAAAACTGGAGCGGGTGATCGGAATCGAACCGACAACATCAGCTTGGAAGGCTGAGGTTTTACCACTAAACTACACCCGCATATTGTTATTTTATATTTATGGCGCGCCCGACAGGAGTCGAACCCATAACCTTCTGATCCGTAGTCAGACGCTCTATCCAATTGAGCTACGGGCGCTAATTGAAATCACTTGGTGCGGCCGAGAGGACTTGAACCTCCACGGGGTTGCCCCCACTAGGCCCTCAACCTAGCGCGTCTGCCATTCCGCCACGACCGCTTCATTTGACTTTAATTATTATATAACTTTAAAATTATTTGTCAACATGAAAACTGGTGAGCCATGAAGGACTCGAACCTTCGACCCTCTGATTAAAAGTCAGATGCTCTACCGACTGAGCTAATGGCTCCAAATGGCTGGGGTACTAGGATTCGAACCTAGGCATGACGGAATCAAAATCCGTTGCCTTACCGCTTGGCTATACCCCAACGAATGGCGGTCCCGACCGGGATCGAACCGGCGATCTCCTGCGTGACAGGCAGGCATGTTAACCGCTACACCACGGGACCATAAGCAAATCTACATTATTAAAATAAAAGTGGTGACCCGTACGGGATTCGAACCCGTGTTACCGCCGTGAAAGGGCGGTGTCTTAACCACTTGACCAACGGGCCAATATATGGCTCCGAAGGCAGGACTCGAACCTGCGACCTGCCGGTTAACAGCCGGATGCTCTACCAACTGAGCTACTTCGGAATAGTACTTTGCTGCGTCGTCATCTTGTCGACTTTTACTATTATAAAGAGTGATATAAGCTTCGTCAACACTTTTCCGAAAGTTTTTCCAAAGAAAAAATCCCTTCCTATTATATGCCGAAAAATTTACGTTTCATAAATACGAACATAATCAATCTATTCCATTATTTCCGGATTTTTAAACATATTTTTTCATTCCTTCTCACTGCTCAAAAACTCAATCTTCCCTTGGCAAATACTGCAGCAGTACTTTTTTACATCCATTTTTCTTTTTCTTCTATAAACTTGTCCACAATTCGTGCAGCTATACATATGGATCGCCTTTTTCTTTAACTGCTCCTTAGGTTCATCCAATCTCGAGCAAAATCTAGGGGCTCCAACCTTTTTTAATAAATTCCGGAAATCTGCATCACGATGCTTATAACCCATCCCTAAAATATGCAGATGATAATGACAAAGTTCATGTAAAATAATACCCTTTAATTCTTCTATACCAAAATGGTCGTATAGCTTTTTATTCAGCTCAATATTATGACTGTTTAACATATATCGTCCGCCTGTCGATTTTAAACGACTATTAAAATATGCTTTGTGGGCAAATGGTCGATTAAAATATTGAATCGATAGCTGTTCCACAAACTTTTGAGCTTGTTCGTCCGTCATATGGCAACCCCCTTTATAAAATAAAAAGCGCATATTTAAGCTATGCGCTTTTTATTATAATTGAAATTTATTTTCTTTACACACTTTGCTGATTTTCGGGTGACAGCATCGTTAATGATATGCGTCCTTTATTTGCTTCTACTTTTTCCACCCAAACCGTCACAATATCGCCTAATGAAACGACATCTAAAGGGTGCTTTACACGACCTTTTTGTAATTTTGAAATATGAACGAGCCCATCCTGCTTTACGCCAATATCGACGAACGCTCCAAAATCGACAACATTTCGAACTGTTCCTTGCAGTTCCATGCCAACTTGCAGATCATCCATTTGCAGTACATTTGTTTTCAGCAATGGTTGAGGAAATGCATCGCGCGGATCACGGGTTGGCTTCATTAATGTGTCTACGATGTCCTTCAGCGTGACCTCGCCTACATTTAGCGTTTCACTTAAAGTTGATAAGCTTAGTTCGCTAATCGTTTCCTCTGCTTTTGCTGTCCCTACGTCTTTTTTCGTTAATCCTGCCGCCTCTAAAATGGCTTCGGCCAATTTATAGCTTTCCGGGTGAATACCTGTAGCATCTAATGGATTTTTAGCATCTGCAATACGCAAAAATCCGATTGCCTGCTCATATGTTTTAGCACCTAGCCGCGGAATTTTTTTTAATTGTGTACGTGATGTAAATTGACCATTTTCACTGCGCATTGCAACGATATTTTCGGCAACAGTTTTTGAGAGTCCTGATACATATTGCAAGAGGGATGCCGATGCTGTATTTACATCAACCCCTACTTGGTTTACTGCTGTTTCCACAATAAATGTCAGCGATTCCGCGAGTTGCTTTTGAGATACGTCGTGTTGATATTGCCCTACACCAACAGCCTTAGGTTCAATTTTAACGAGCTCCGATAATGGATCTTGTAACCGGCGGGCAATCGATACAGCACTGCGTTGTTCAACTTGCAGATCCGGGAACTCCGAACGCGCGATTTCAGAAGCCGAATATACGGATGCCCCTGCTTCATTCACAATGACATATGCGATATTTCCATCTACTTCTTTCAAAAGCTGTGCAATAAATTGCTCTGTTTCACGGGAGGCTGTCCCATTTCCAATTGCGATGATACTAATCGGATATTTTTTCAATAATGCCTTCACTGTTGCTTTTGCTTTTGAAGGATCTGATGTTGTATGCGGATAAATAACACCAACTTCAATCATTTTGCCCATTTCATCCACTACCGCCAATTTACAGCCTGTACGGTAGGCAGGGTCTACACCTAATACGACTTTTCCGCGCATTGGCGGCTGCAATAATAGATTGCGTAAGTTCTCCGAGAAAATATGAATTGCTTGTGTTTCGGCTTTTGCTGTTAATTCTGCGCGCAGTTCATTTTCGATGGATGGTTTAATTAAGCGTTTGTAGCTATCCGCAATCGCTAATTTCACTTCTGCAACAGAAGGTCCTGCAAAGTTTCTCGGGATAAAATGATTTTCCATTTGTGTTGTTGCTTTATCGATAGGCACTTCTATCGACACCCGTAAAATTTCTTCCTTCTCTCCGCGATTTACCGCCAATGTACGGTGTGGAGCGATACGGTGAACAGGCTCCTCATATTCGTAGTACATTTCAAATACTTGCTTTTCATCTTTTTCCTCATTTTTCACTGCAGTTACAAGCTTCCCTTCACGCCAAGAAAGCGTACGCAGCTTTTCGCGAACCGCTGCATCATCCGCAAAACGCTCCGCTAAAATGTCGCGTGCACCTGCCAATGCCTCTTCGATTGTGGCTACACCTTGCTCTTCGTTTATAAAAGTTGCGGCTATTTGCTCTACAGGCTGCTTTGGGAAATTTAAAATTTGTTCTGCCAACGGTTCTAATCCGCGCTCTTTTGCAATTGTTGCTTTTGTACGGCGCTTTTGTTTGTACGGACGATATAAATCTTCAACTCGTTGCAGAACCGTTGCCGCTTGAATCGATGTTTGCAATTCTTCTGTTAACTTCCCCTGCTCATCAATTAAACGCAGCACTTCTTCTTTACGTGTTTCGAGTTGCTGTATGTAATGGTAGCGATCTTCTACTGCCTTAATTTGAACTTCATCGAGTGAACCTGTAACTTCTTTTCGATAGCGGGCAATAAAAGGTACCGTATTGCCTTCCTCCAACAATCCTATAACTGCTTGCGCTTGCTTCGGTTCTACATTCGCATCTTTAGCGATTATTTGTAACATTTTATGTTGTTCCATCGTGCCACTCCTTTAAATTTCGAACTTTCTTAAGTGTACCATTATGAATATGCAGTTTCCTGAAAATCAAACGGATTTTTGCATAAAAAAAATGAGCCTACCATTAATATAATAGTAGGCTCAAATTATTTATAAAGAGACGCCGCCGCTCGCCGAAATAGCATCCTGCAATTTTTTTATCGCTTTGCGTTGAATTCTTGAAACATGCATTTGGGAAATGCCGAGTCTTTCCCCGGCTTCCTTTTGACTTAGCTGTTCCAAATATGTCAATTGTATAATTTGGCGTTCACGCTCATTCAATACATTCATCGCATCGGCCACAATCATGCGGCGGTTTGTCACTTCATATCCATCGTCCTCTCTTCCGACGACATCGAATAATGTAACTGTGCTGCCATCCGAATCCGATTCGATCGAATGGTCCATCGATAGCGCCTGATAGCTTCGGCCCATTTCCATCGCTTCCAATACTTCCTCATCACGGACCTCTAGATAATTAGCTATTTCGCTAATTGATGGAGAACGCTGCAGCGATGTTGTCAACGCCTCAACGGCTGCCTTTATTCTCGGGCCTAATTCTTTAATGCGTCTCGGAACATGCACGTCCCAAGTTTTATCACGTAAAAAGCGCTTTATCTCCCCTACGATCGTCGGGACTGCAAACGCCTCAAAACTTCTACCAAAAGAAGAATCAAATCGTCGAATCGCACCTAATAATCCAAGCATCCCCACTTGTACAATATCATCATAATAAGATTTTCCATGAGAGTATTTACGAGCAATCGACTCTACTAGCTGTTGATAATGGAGTACTAAATTTGTTTGTGCTTCTTCACTTTCATGCGCTTGATATTCGGCAATCCATTTTAGTACTTCTTCTTTGGATGAATTTTTAGGTAGTGATTCTTTCGACATTCCCTTTCACCTGCTCTCTCGAGACATACTTTGTCATGAAAACAGTGACGCCACCTTCGTTATTCAATTTCACTTCGTCCATTAAAGTTTCCATTAAATAAATCCCTAATCCACCTTCTCGTAAAAGTGCTACATTTTCATCCTCATGATATGGACCAATTTTCGATTTAACTTCTTCAAAATTAAAGCTCACACCGTAATCTGCTACCATAATCTCGATTTTATCCTCAAATAGAGCACAGCCGATAACAACTTCGCCTTCCTCATTTGCTTTATAAGCATGATGGACTACGTTTGTTACAGCTTCACTTGTGGCAATTTTTAAATCTTCAATTTCGTCATAAGTAAATCCAACTCGCATCGCTAATCCAGAAATTGTTAGACGGATTACACTTACATATTGCGACTTGGCGGGCACTCGAATTTCGATATAGTCAAATGCTCTCATCATTTCAGCTCCAATTCCTCGTCGGTCTCAATGCTCATTAGTTCACTTAATCCAGTAATTTCAAATAATCTGATTAAACGATTCGATAAGCTCACTAATTTGAGCGATGCATTTTCCCTCGTCACTTTTTTGTAGAAGGCGACGAAAATCCCTAATCCTGTACTATCCATATAATTTACCTTAGACAAATCCAGTTCGATTAATCGTCCTTCCACAATTTGAACAGCTTCCAACTCTTCGCGTAAAACCGGGGCTGTATACGTATCGATTTCACCCTCGATATATCCTCGCAAAATATTATCATCTTCTCTGAATTGAACATTAACATTCATTTAAGACACCTCCATATATAAACCTAATTACATTTCCCGAATACATAAACATTTAAACATAAATTTTTATCTTATTTTTTAAAGATGACGACTGTAAAATCATCTTCTAAATCAAAATCTGGTAATGCTTTTAAATATGCATACATTTTTTCGCACATTTCTTGAGCAGAGAGGTGACTATAACTCAGCGCCAAGCTTTTAATCACATCTCGCGGATCCAGCTCGCCTTGTTTCCGGAAATCTGTCACGCCATCAGTAATCATGATGATAAAATCATTTTCTCCCAGCCTGATTTCATATTGCGGATATTTCACTTCGGGCATAACACCTAACAGTAAGCCCTTTGATTCCAAATCGCAGAAAGTCTGTTCGCGAGCATTATAATATATTGCGGGCTCGTGACCGGCTGAACCGTATGTAAATTTACTTTCTTCGACATTATATGTCCCATAAAACATCGAGACAAACATACTATCATCCACACTTTTTTCAATAATGCGGTTTAATACTTCTAAAATATAAGACGGATCATTTGTTGCATACTCGAGCGTATCCAGGCCATACTTTACCATCGACATGCAAAGCGCTGCCGGCACACCTTTCCCTACAACATCCGTTACTGCCACACTCACATTTAAATTATCATCACTTAAAAAATGGACGTAATCACCGTTCATTTTCCGAATCGGAATCGATACCATCCCAACATCGACTTGTTCAAGCTTCGGGATTTTTGTTCTGAGTATCATATCTTGTATTTTCGTGGCGACATTCATTTCTACACGCAATTCTTCCTGTTGCTGCAATAAGCTTTGATGCTCTTTTAAAGTTAAGCCAAAATGCACCATAATTTCGATTAAAAAATCATAGCTTTTCAAAATATGTTCGGAAAGATCGGGGTAAATTTGCTCTATCGCATATTTGTGAATATTAATCACTTCTTCAGGAGCCACTTTCTTCTGAATTAATTGCCGAATGAAATTTTGCCCAATATACAAATTCCGCTCTGTTTCGTTTGTCAAAAAATCCGATAAGATTTTTTGATACTGAATTTGCAGCTCTTTCAAATTTTATCACATCCCACTACACCCATTTTTCAATGATTACAGTTGTTCCTTTTCCCACAGACGACTGAATGTCCATCGTATCCATCAATCTCTTGACACCCGGCAACCCGGCGCCGAGCCCTCCAGATGTTGAATAGCCGTCTTCCATTACTTTTTTTAAATTATTTATTCCAGGTCCTTTATCTGCCGCTATTATACGAATACCAACTTTACCATCACCGCTAATACGCTCTATTGCCACTTCCCCGGCACGGGCATACAAATAAATATTCCGGGCCAGCTCACTAATTGCCGTCGTAATTCGAGCTTGATCTACCGCGCCAAAGCCGATTGCTTTCGCTTCGTTACGTCCAAGTTGGCGTGCAGCTACAATATCCCATTCTGTTATAATCTCTACGGTAGATTTCGTATTCATCATAGTGCCCCCAATTTCCTTCGTTTTTATTCGATGGAGTTAACGTATAGTATCAATTTTTGGAATTATTAATCTATAACAGTATAACATATGATATCCATGCAGTTTACTAAGATATATAAATATTAATGGAGTAGTTATATAATGTATAACATTTTTACAAAATAATACATATTCTATTATTTATCATTTTAAATCAACTATTATATTTTTACACTATTTAAAGCTCACTATTTCATCAACACATATTGCGCTTTTGATTGAAAATAATAAAAAACACCGAAACGACAAGTTTCGATGTTTTTTTATGTATTAAAATTTTACAAGTCCTAAACTGATATTAAGAGCAATATCGACTTCTTGCATTAACTTTGCATCGAGCTGGGTAATACGATCTGTTAATCGTGATTTATCAATTGTGCGCAACTGCTCAAGCAAAATTACCGAATCACGCTCGAAACCATACTTTTTCGCATCGATTTCAACATGTGTAGGCAACTTTGCTTTTTGAATTTGCGCAGTTATTGCAGCTATGATGACTGTTGGACTAAAGCGATTTCCAATATCATTTTGAATAATAAGGACGGGTCTAGTCCCGCCTTGTTCCGAACCTACCACTGGTGATAGGTCAGCAAAAAAAACGTCTCCACGTTTTACAATCAAATTGTCATCCCCCGCTTACGAGACGCTCCACCATATGTTCCGCTTCATACTCTGCATGCAAGCACTCACTGCAAATTGTCAGATTAATTTGCGACATTTCCACATAGCCCTTTATTAAAGCTTCCCGTATTTGATTTGGTTGCATATGCTTTGTATATTCTTTCGTCGCCAAATACGCAATCCTATAACCACTATCAGTGTTGCGCCCAAACGTTCTTTCAAATTGCGTAACTAGCTCATTTGGTATGTCAATTACTACTTCTTCAACTTCTACTAATTCCTTTGCGTACAAAACAAGCACCTCCACCGAACATCCCATTTCCCATTCATTTTATCATTGATCGACGACAATGAAAAGACAAGAAAATTAAAAAACTGACAATTCTCGCAATAGGAGGGTAATTGTGAACATACTTGTTTTGAATTATTGAAGTTTTTTACAATATTACATCGATTTTATTTGTATACCCTAGGGACTCTAGCGGAAATTACACATGGAATTTCATAGTTAATTGTTTGTAATTTATTTGCCCAATCGTCCATTGTGATCTGATTTTGCTGCTGGCGACCAATTAATACAACTTGCTCCCCAACATTATATGCTTTTGGGAGCAATATCATACTTTGATCCATACAAATTCTACCGACAATTTTCGCTCTTTGGCCTTTTATTAAAACTTCTTGGCCTGTTAGCTTTCGGATCATGCCATCTGCGTAACCAATCGGAATCGTTCCAATATAGCAGTCTTCTTCCGCTGTAAATGTTGCCCCATAGCCGACCGACTGACCTGCGTGCAGTTTTTTCACGTGCACAAGCTCTGTGCATAGCGAAAATGCAGGCTTGATCGGAAACGGCAGTCTATTTCCAACATAGGAGGAAGGTGAAAGTCCATACATCGAAATGCCGAAACGGACAGCATCATACTGCAATGAAGGGTCTTTTGCTAGTGCCGTTGCCGTATTCGCCGCATGAACAAGCCGCGGTCTCGATGGCAGTGCACTTAAAAAGTCTTTAAATAGGGTTACTTGTTTGTCAAAGTACAATGAATCTTCTTCATCCGCTGTTGCAAAATGCGTAAAAATACCATCTACAATAAAGTCGTCCGATGAAGCAATCATGCCGTATAAATCAATCAATTCGTCTTTCGTTGAGACACCTATACGCCCCATGCCCGTATCGGCTTTAATGTGGAGCCTTAATTGCTTTAATAGCGGCATAAATCGCTGTGCCTCACGCAACCAATCAGTCGAGAAAACAGTAAGGATAATATTTTCGGCTGAAGCATATGGAATGAAATTGGCCGGTGTGGCGCCTAATACTAAAATATCAATGTCTTTAAAATTCTTTCTCATATGTACTGCTTCATCCGGTGTAGCTACGGCAAGCATTGCTGCCCCTGCTTGAATAGCCGTCTTGGCAACTTCCACATCCCCATGGCCATATGCATTCGCTTTTACAACTGCGATTATTTGTATGTTCGGTTCGATATGTTTTCGTAATGACATGAGATTATGTTCGATTGCTTGCAAGTCAATGATTGCTTTTGTAGGTCGGTAGTTTGTTTGAATGTCCATTTCGTTTTTTACCCTCTTTTTATAAATTTAAACTTCTGCCGGATTTCACTAGTTCGCATATTTGCTCTTTATTCGATTGAAGCCCAAATGAACATCAGAAAGAAATCATCTTGTGCTTACCGGCACAAGATGTATCTTTCCAATGCAAACATATAGCCAAATTCAAATGTGCTTTATGCCGAAGCGCCGTTCATTAAAAATTATTTCATACTGCCTTCCTGCACACTTGCAGCCACTTCCAGCAATTCATCTTTTGATAATTTCGTGGAGGCGATGAAAAATGACATGCCGTCTTTATCCCATTGAATGGAATGTTCCGTAATCGCGCCGATCGTATAGCCTAAATCAGCTGGATCTCCAGGCGAGAAAACCGGCAAGGCAACATCGTCGTAGCTGATCGGCTGTTGCATTAATGTAAATGGTTTTTCTCCTTCAAATGTCAGGATGACACGTGAAGTTCCATCTTCATTAACTTCGAATTCATCCGTTAATTTTGTATGTGCCCAGTCAATCGTCGGATAGTGCACGCGAAACTCTGTGTCCACTATATCGGCTGAAGCTGCCTTTTTTTCTTCCTTTTCAGAAAACTTTTCTACTTCATATTCCTTTGCCGTATGCTGAACACCTAATTTGATTTCTCCAAATGTAATGACTACTTGCTCTTGCAGCGAATCGTCCAATACACTTACTTTAGTCGGGAGCATTGTTTTTTTATCAATTACTATTTGCTGCACTGGTAAAGTTGTCTGGTCCACATTCCGTGTCGCTACCTCAAAAGTATAGCTTGCCTCATCTTCTGTCATGACGGCTTTAGAATCTGCAAGTAAATCATCTGCCAAAGTGCCGATTAAATATGCCTGGCTATTTTGTTTTGGCCATTCACTTTGAAACTTATGCGTTTTCCGGAGCGCAGGGGTTACAACAAATACGCCTTCTTCATTTCGTACGATCAATTGTTGCTCTGTCTCACCTTTTGGATTTACTGCCACTCGATAAAATTCCGGTTTTGTGTGCCATACTTTCACATCATAAATTCTCGGCTCAGTACCTGTACGCACCTCCATTGAGGCACTTAGTTCATAACCTTTCGTTTCGTTCCATTTTTTATTGACATCCTGAATCACCTCGTCTTTTGTTGCTTTTCCACATGCGGCTAAAAATAGACAACAAACGACAACTACTAGCAGTCGGAGTTTCAAAGTTTCATCCTTTCGATTAACTTTTTCGATAAATTACTATATGAGTCAAGGCGCGCATGTATGTATTATTGCATTAAGATTACTTGCGCAGCTGCGGTAGTCCGTGTATGCGTAATGGAAATAAAGCCATTCACCTGCTCGCCGTCAAAGTATAGGATGGGCTTTCCGCTTTCACTTTTTAAAATTTCGATTTGATGCAGTTCGCATTCTTTGCCGATTCCTGTACCATTTGCTTTGGAATATGCTTCCTTTGCGGCAAAGCGTCCCGCCAAAAATTCCACTTGGCGCGTTTGTGACAGTGTGTCGAAAATAGCCAGCTCGCGTTCTGTTAAAATACGGTGCGCAAATTTTGCGGAGCGTCGCAGCATTTTTTCGATCCGATCAAGTTCTACTAAGTCTAGACCAATCCCTTTAATCAATTAGAAGCTCTTCCTTTCATTTGAACAATATTCCAATGTATAATGAATAAAAATTCGTTTTATTCGTATTGACTTAATTGAGGTGGAATATGTTCATTCGTAGAGAAAATTTTAAACAATACATTACGTCATATCCAGTCGTCTCGTCAATTATTGCGATTAATTTAATCGTTTTCGTATTGACGTTAATACCAGTGTTCGGCGAGCAGCTGCTTTATGCCGGCATGAGCGTGAATGGTCTCATTGCAGCTGGTGAATGGTGGCGCATTGTTACATCAATGTTTTTGCATGCGGGTTTCACGCACGTTCTTTTTAATATGTTCTCGCTGTTTTTATTTGGCCCGGAACTCGAAAAGATCGCCGGTAAAATCCGCTTTTTGACAATTTACTTTTTGGCAGGCATTTTCGGTGTTGCGGCTACGTTTTTAACCGAAGATCCTTATTATGCCAGTGTAGGCGCAAGTGGTGCAATTTACGGGATACTCGGTGCGTTCGGGGCGCTCGTCTATTATACGAGACATTTATTCCCGCAGCTGAGACAAATCATTCTGCCGCTAATCGTCGTTAGCATATTTATGACATTTATTACGCCCAATATTAATATCTCCGCTCATTTAGGCGGTCTTATTACAGGCTTTATTTTAGGATTTGTGTATTTCAATCCGAAAAATATGGGGCGCTGGCGCAATAATAATATAAGACGCGTAAAATAGAAACAGGGTGTGCTAAAAAGAGGAAACTTTTTCGCACACCCTGTTTTCTTTAACGTTCATACCACGACAATATTTTTTCGACTTCTTGCTGATCGATATGGCGAACTGTCGCCGAAGCTCCTGTCATACCTGACATAACGACGATTTTTGCCGATCCTATTTGGCGGCGTTTTTGAAAGTAAGTTTGGCTTCCTTGTGTTACTTGCACACGTTTTTTCAAAGCAAAAAACGTTACACGGCTTATAAAGCGCGATACAATCGTAATTTGCTGCCCCCCAATGTTATACCCCGTCGTTTTAAATTGCCATCTTCCCAATAAGATAATCGGGATGACTAATAGTAGTGACAACAGCCCATATGGATAGAAAAAATACGAAATTCCGCTGATTAATGGCACAAGCCAAATGAAGTCAATTCGATAGAAAAAAGGTTGCGCCTTTTTAGGAGGCTGAATAGTATGCATAACATCGAAATCATACTCCGGGAATAGCTCATTCAACGGCTCAAACGCTTCTTTTTTTGCGATTAAAGGAAACAAAATAATCTTTTTATCGCTTTCCCCGCTGAAACCTCCGCCAGCGCTTTCTACCGCAACAGACGCTAATCCAAGCATTTGCTGAAATGGATTTTCTGCAAGTTTAATTGCCTGTACACGATTTAACGGAATCGTTACACGCTTTTTTTCGATTAAACCACGGGTAATAATTAAACGGTCGTGCTGTTTGATCACCGTGAAATTATAATAATTCAAAAACGTCAATCCGACAGAAATAATCCATGTCGCCAGCAATGCGAGCGCAATTAAAATCATTGCTGCGATATAACTGTATTCCATCAAAAAAGCTACTTCATCATAAATCATATCAAACGGGATAAATTCCGCAAACTGCGAAAAAACCGCAAAGACCCCAGCTAGTACTACCCCTACACCGCTTGATGTAGATGCTAATAATAATAGCTCCGGAACTTTCATCTTATGCAAAACAATCGAAGAAGGCTCTTTCTCTTCGATGGCTTCCGCCAGCTCTTTTTCACTCAATTCGCTTTCCGATGGGGTCTTTTGCTTTGCCCGTTTCATTTGGATTTCCACTTCATCCGCTGCGGCTCTTGTAACAGCTGTCAACTCTGCTTCCGGCTTGCCGTTTTTGCTTCCCGCTGTCTCCACCTGTACTTGCACAAGCTTAAAGAGTCGGTGAAAAATCCCTTCCTTATAATTCAAATTTTGAATGCGGTCAAATGGGATATAGCGTTTTTTCTTTACAAACAAACCATATTCCACTCGCAATTCACTGTCCTCAAACCAATACACAAATGTCCACCATTTGACCAGTCCGCTTATCATCGTTCCAAACACTACAATAATTAAAATAAAGAGCGGAATCATTTCACTGAAAAATGTTTCGCTACGGTAATCCAAATTAAAGTTAAATCCATTTGCAACGACGATAATAACGATAGGAATAAGCAAGTCCTTTAAAGCTTTTACAACATTTATTATTGCTGTAACAGGATGAAGTTTAAATTTCTCTTTAGACATCATCTTCCGCCACCCTTGCTAGTTCAGAAATTTTCGTCCTTAGTAAATCGGCTTCCTCTACTTTCAGCATAGGAATCGTATGTACTGTCGCCGCTGAAGAAATCGAAATATTGGCCAATGTATATTTTTTTAAAATTGGGCCTTGTTCGGTATCGACATGCTGTACACGCACCATTGGAATCAATGTCCGTTTCACGACAAATAAACCGCTTTGAATTTCAATTTCCTGCTCGCGCACTTCATAGCGCCAAATTCTCCAGCGTACACTCGGAAATACAACGATTGAAAAAATAACCGATAATACGACTAGCGCAACGCCAATCCACATTATCCAATCCGGCCAATCAAACTTGATTGTCAAAAATATTACTCCTGCTGCAACGAGCGCTAAAAGAATAGTTTGAATAAGACCATATAAACGCCACACTGTTTGCGCTTTTTTAGGTAATTGATATTTCGGCTGTTCTCTCATAAGCTCTCCACCTCTTTCTCTATATTATGCTATACGAATCAATCCCTTAATTGTTTCACTCTATTTATATATTGACGATTAAAATAATCCCCTTCCTTTCATAGTATATATTGTATAACACGTTAATTAAATAATTTATAGACATAACTTGGATTTGATTTTCATTGCGGGTCGATCACATTCGCACGGAGGGGTCTAATGGTGCGAGGAGTTGGCGCAGTTTTCCTGGACGGGGACAACACTTTCTTACAAAGTTATCCTCAATGTTAAAATCTATAATTTCTTTCACAATAAAAAAGCACACCAACAAGAAAATTCGTTGATGTGCTTTGTTTGGGTATTATTAATCTTCGCGACGTTGACGAGGGCGACGATCACGAGAACCTTCGCGACGGCCTCCTCCATCACGACGACCTCCATCACGGCGTTCTCCGCTGCGGTTTCCACCGCCACCTTCACGACGGCGATCTCCTCCGCGTCGGTCACCACTGCGGCTTCCGCCACGGTTGCGGTCATTATTGCCGCGGCCACGGTTGCCGCCGCCATGTGAGCGTTCACGGCGCATCGGCAATGGACGCTCTTCTGACAATGATACAGGTGTAGCGTCAGGCTCTTTTGTAATCGATTTAAGTGCTGCTGCCACTAAATCAAGTGCATCATTGTTTTCCAATAATTGAGCCGCTAATTCACGGTAGTTGCCTAAATCATTGTTTTGCACTAATTCCACTAATGATTGCATCGCATCTTCCTGTAAGCCTGCCAATGCTTCTTCAGATGTTGGCGGACGTAAAGGAGTCATACGCTTTTTCGTTGTTTCTTCAACAATGCGTAAATAACCCATTTCACGTGGCGTTACGAATGTTACCGCAACACCTGATTTACCAGCACGTCCTGTACGACCGATACGGTGAACATACGATTCCGGATCTTGTGGAATGTCAAAGTTATAAACATGTGTTACACCTGAAATATCCAAACCACGAGCTGCTACGTCTGTTGCGATTAAGATGTCAATTTTATTTTCTTTAAATTGACGTAATACAGAAAGACGTTTTGCTTGTGAAAGGTCGCCGTGAATACCTTCTGCCAGGAAGCCGCGTAAACCTAAAGCTTGTGATAATTCATCAACACGACGCTTTGTACGACCGAAAATAATCGCTAACTCCGGCTTTTGAACATCTAATAAACGAGATAATGCATCGAATTTTTCGCGTTCAGTCGCTTTTACGAAGAATTGCTCAATGTTTTCCATTGTTAATTCTTTCGCTTTAATTTTTACGATTTCAGGATCTTTCATGAATGTCTCTGCAATTTTACGGATTGCTGGAGGCATTGTCGCCGAGAATAGTAATGTTTGGCGAGTCGATGGCACGTTTTCTAAAATTGCATTAATGTCATCGATGAAGCCCATGTTTAACATTTCATCCGCTTCGTCTAAAACTAAAGTTTGCACTTCGTCTAAACGTAATGTACGACGGTTAATATGGTCTTGAATACGACCAGGTGTACCTACGATAATTTGCGGTTTGTTTTTTAATGCGCGGATTTGACGGCCGATCTCCTGACCACCATAAACCGATAATAATTTTACGCGTTTGTCATATCCTAATTTATAAAGTTCTTCTGAAACTTGGATTGCTAATTCACGAGTCGGAGCGATAACTAAAGCTTGGATATTCGGGTTTTTCGGGTCGATTTTCTCGATTAAAGGAATACCAAATGCAGCTGTTTTCCCTGTACCTGTTTGCGCTTGGCCTAAAACATCGCGGCCATCCATTGCAAACGTAATCGTACCTTCCTGTATTGGTGTTGCTTCTTCAAATCCCATACGCTTAATAGAGCGTAATGTTGATTCACTAATGTTTAATTCTGAAAAATTTGTCAAACTCTTCAATCTCCTTTTTCCTGTATAAGTTGACAAATGGTTACATTTTCAGATGAAATGGCGGCAAATTTTCGAGCCATTGTATGTGGAACGTTTCCGTTACTTAAAAAATTCTCTCTGCTTCATTTGCAGAGTCTCTTATATGAAAAGGAAAGCCCGGTCATTGCCGAGCGGTTCAATTCTACCGTTTCTTATTTGTTATGCTCTTGCAAAAAATAGAATAAAACCGTTTATCAAAAAAAAGCACTCTTCATCAAAAAAGTCTGAAGAGTCTTCGCACAAAATGTATCCATTGCTTTTACTAGTCTAACATGGGTTGTAACGGTATGCAATGATAATGCTTGTATCGAAATAGTCTGACATTTCGCTTTTACAATAAGAACTGGAATACTTTATCAAACCATTGTTCACAATCATCACTGTAACAAATATGATGCTTTCCACAATCTGAAATATACATTTGCTTTTGCTGTGACTGAATTTGTTCATATAAATGGTGGGCAGTTGCACTTGGCACAATCCCATCAAGCTTGCCTTGCACGATATAGGTTGGGCACTGGATGTTTTTTATATATGGTTCCGTTTTTTTCACGACTTTCATGAATTCGACCGTCGCTGTTAAAGGCACATTTTTGAATTTAAATTTATAACGTGCAAACAATTCATTTTCCTCTAGCTTTTTATGCACCATATCTTGAGCCATCGCCCGAACATCCTTTACTAATTGCACCGGGCTTACATACTTTGCTGCAGCACTTAAAAGCACCAGCTTTTTCACCTGATAGCGGATTGATAAATACATCGCAATAACACCGCCCATCGAAAAACCGACGACAATCACTTCATCTACTTGTTTTTTCAAACGGCGATATGCGATTTCCGCTTCCATCATCCAGTGTTCTGCTTTATAGCCTTTCATCGCCAAATGCTCTGCATCACCATGACCTGAAAATGTCGGCATACTTATTACCCAATCTATTCGTTGCTCTATATAATGCGCAAAAGGCTGTACTTCATACGGTCCGCCCGAAAATCCATGTAAAAAAAGTATGCCTGTCTTCATAAAATCACCTGCTTCCATCCATGTTGTAATAAATATAATAAGCGACTATCAATCAGGAAAAAAGTTTCTGCGCTTTCTTATGATAAGCATATAATTTCCAGCCTTTCTTTCATCATTTAAAAATTGCCTATAAGGAATAATTTAATTTCAAAAAAATCGAGCTAGCGCTAGGCTAACTCGATTGCGTGTATAATTTTTTCCAGCTGCATGCCGCGGGAGCCTTTCAGCAAAATAATGGACTCTCCCGTTGCATTTGAACGGATCTTTTCAATAATCGGTGCGTACTCTTGCTCGGAATAGATTAGATGAGCCGCATCGAATGTGGATCGCAGCTTTTCGTACAGCCATCTCATGCGCGGGCCATACAAGCATACATAGCTGATTTTCTCATGGTGGATATGGTCCGCGATCTCTTCATGCATTTGCTGCTCGTCATTTCCTAATTCCAGCATATCGCCAAGCACAAGCCATTTTTCTTGTCGAATCGTCGTTTTCCCGACAAATTGAATTGCTGCATGCATCGATGTCGGAGCGGCATTGTATGCATCATTGATAAATAACAGCTCGCCAATCGGGATAAGCTGCATGCGCATATGTGTCAACACAACTTGCCTTAATGCGTTGCGTATTTGTTCATCCGTTAAACCTAATGCTTTGCTTACGAGCATCGCATTTAATGTATTTTTCACTTGGTGCTCGCCTAACACGGAAATAAAGAAGTCTCCTTCGATTAATCCATCTACATGAAAGCTGCTTCCTTGGGCCGTTGCAACAATATTCGAGGCAACAAGGTTTTGCGGTGCTGTAAAGCCAAATGACTGTGTGGTCAAATGGGGTGTTTGGGCCACTAAACTTTGCAGCAAAGGCTCATCACCGTCAAAGAAAAGCACGCCTTCCTCCGACAAGCCTTCAACAATTTCGAACTTTGCCTTTGCAATCCCTTCACGTGAACCTAAATCCTGCATATGCGCCTCGCCGATATTTGTAATGATCGCATAGTGCGGTCGGGCTAATTTAGTTAAAAATTCAATTTCGCCATAGCCGCTCATGCCCATTTCCAAAACCGAGATTTCAGTGTCTTCATCCAATTGCAATATTGTAATCGGCAAACCGAGCTGGTTGTTAAAATTGCCGATTGTTTTCTGCACTTTAAAATATGGGGAAAGGGCCCCCGCCAAAATATCCTTTGACGACGTTTTCCCATTCGATCCTGTAATGCCGATGAATGTCGCTTTATGCTCATTGCGGTAACACTCCGCCATTTTCTGAAGCGTCCGTTCCGGATCATCCACAAAAATCAATGGCAAATGCTCCGGGGGATTCGGCTCGTCGTTCATCCATAAAGAAGCGGCTGCCCCTTTTTCGAATGCCTGCTCGACGAATCGATGACCATTTACCGCCTCCCCGCGAAAAGGAATAAACAAATCCCCTTGCGCAATTGTACGTGTATCAATGGAAATGCCTGTGACAACCGTTTCAGGAAATGATTGATTCTCTATCGTTAACCAGGCTGCAAGTTGCTGTAAATTTTTCTTCACTGTTTATCCCACTCAATCTCTATTGTATTGAAGCTGCTGCTTTTCTGTATGGCGCTCCAAAGCCAGGTCAATAAGCTCCTTAATTAGCTGAGGATATGTTACATTTGTATGCTGCCACAACAACGGGTACATACTGACAGGTGTGAAGCCTGGCATCGTATTTACTTCATTGATGAACATTTCATTGTTTTTCGTCACAAAGAAATCGGCACGCACTAAACCGGCTCCATCGATTGCTTTAAAGGCCTTTTTCGCCATCTCAACTAAATGGGCGTACACATTTTCATCTAAAGGCGCAGGAATAATCAATGCGGTCGAGCCATCCTTATATTTCGAATCATAATCATAAAACTCTGTCATCGGCTTAATCTCCCCTGCCACTGAAACGGCAGGTGTATCATTCCCTAAAACAGCAAGCTCAATTTCGCGTGCATCGATGCCTTGTTCTATGACGATTTTGCGGTCGTATTGCAATGCAAACTGCACGGCCTTTTCCAATTCGCCAGCATTCGCAGCTTTACTGATCCCCACACTGGAGCCTAAGTTGGCCGGTTTTACAAACATAGGGTAGCCGAGTGTTTGTTCACATTTTTTCACTAATGTTTCCTTCTGGCGTTCCCATTCGCTGCGGATAAAATATTCATATGGGACTTGCGGCAAGTTCGCCATCTCAAATAGCTGCTTCATGACAACCTTATCCATTCCCGCTGCGGAGCTGAGGACACCATTCCCTACGTACGGGACATTCAAAACTTCCAAAAAGCCTTGTACTGTTCCGTCTTCGCCATTCGTGCCGTGCAAAAGAGGGAAAATGACATCGAATGGATTTTCCATATGTGCAGTGATAAATTGTGTAATATTATTTTCAGATTGCGCTGAAGTTATTGTAAATTGTAATTGTTCAATTGTTTGAGCGGGTTCTGTTAATTGAGGTCCAACACGCCATTCGCCATTTAAAGTAATAAAAATCGGATAAATGTCAAACTCATTAAAATCCAATGCCTGTGTTACTGCCTTCGCGGTAGAAAGCGATACTTCATGCTCGGCAGACTTGCCACCATATAATAAACCGATTCTTTTTTTCATTTTTTGACCTCCAGTTTTCACTAACGTTAGTTTATCACGAATCCCTTATTCCTTGGAATCGTTTCGGCATTCGTCATAAAAAACACTCACCGCCCGATTCGCTGTGAGTGCTAACTAATTTGTATTAATTCATCATAGCCTTGTTTCAATATTTCATCTAAATCGTCCCAAACTTCATCCGGGTAATCATAATCGCTCAACACCCGAATTTCGACTGCATAATGGGAGTTTGGCTTATCTAATTTATATAATGAGAGTAATGCGCCTTCCTTTGCAAATGATCTATATGACCTTAATGTCGAAGGATCCATCATCGGGGAATTATTTTTGCTCTTTCGTCGCCAAAAGCTCCCTATACCTTCTTTTTCCCTTATCATTTGATTGAACAAATTCGATACGAGTATTTCAGAATCGCCTATAAAACGATAATATACTTTCGTCATTTTGTCTGCCGCAGATGAATAATAGGCGTAACGATTTTGCAATTTACTAAAAAAAGGCGTAGCCAGCGGTTCACGCTTATGACTTAAATAAAGCAGCTCCGCTTGTTCCAATGGTGTTAATGCATTGACATTTTTCTCTGTCGCAAAGTCTACCCAGCATAAATCACGCTTTAAGTCACTTTCCTTTTTTATAAAATCACGCATCTCTTCATTCGTCACAAAATCAAATTGTGTATGCATATTAAAAGAGCCGTTCTCGTATGCGTGCTTTAATAGCAAAACATTTTTTACTGGTTCCACTGAAGCTATGAATTCCTTCAATGTAAGCCCACTATAAATTACAAAATGTTCGACATCGTTCATATGGATATATAAATGATGCATAAAATCTTCTGCAGATTTCATTTTCTTCGCCACGACTTGCACGCCCCTTTAACATGAATAATATGATTATTATATGACTTCTTATTCAAATTTGAAACATTTTCTCTTATGTTTCGTCCATCTTTTAAATTGAGGTTACTAAAGTAATTTTTCAAAGAATATGATAAAGTTAATAAAGCTTAAAACATTACTGTATTTTATGTGAAACACTTTCCATATTCGGTAATTTTTACGTTTCCAAAAATTAATCCCGCAATAAAAGAACCTTCAATTTGTTGGTATCTTCTAGCCCTTTTTTGGGTTAAATTTAATAATTTAAGGTGAAATGAATGGATACAAACAATTACAATTTCAATAAACGGTTCGACTGGCCGCTTACACTTATTTTAATTTTATTTTTCGGTGTAAGCTTACTGGCCATCGCTTCCGCGCAGACATCCGGGCAATACGGCACAAATTTCGTCCCGAGACAAATTCTTAACTATGCGATTTTTGCCTTTATTGTTGCGTTTGTCATGTACTTCGACCCTGACCAGTACAAAAAACTGGCATGGCCCCTGTATAGTTTAGGCCTATTGCTGCTCGTTGCAGTTGTAGCCATTCCTATATCGACAAAGATTACAATCGAACGGAATGGTGCGCAAAGTTGGTTCAATACACCGATCGGAAGTATTCAACCTGCGGAATTCATGAAAACATTTTTCATATTAGCTGCCGCATATTTAATAAGTAAGCATAATGAAAAATACCAGATTAAAACAATTAAGTCCGATATGATATTACTCGGCAAAATCGGCTTAACATTAATAGTGCCGCTTGGCTTAATTATGCTTCAGCCGGATTTAGGTTCGGGCCTTGTATTCATCGCCATTACTGCAGCACTTGTCATCGTGGCAGGCGTCACTTGGAAAATCATTTTACCGCTGATCGGCGGCGTTGCGGTCGTTGGCGGCTCGTTATTGTGGATGGCGCTGTACATGCAGAATTTTCTTGAAGAGACATTCGGATTCAAGCCTTATCAATTTGCACGTATTTATTCTTGGCTGGACCCGTATTCTTATGCTACTTCAGACGGCTATCATTTAATTACTTCCCTTAACGCGATCGGCTCCGGCGAAATTTTCGGCAAAGGGTTCATGGGACGTGAAGTATATGTTGCGGAAAACCATACAGACTTTATTTTTTCCGTTATCGGCGAAGAATGGGGCTTCATCGGTGCGAGTGCAGTCATTTGCCTATACTTCTTGCTGATTTATCATTTGACTAGAACGACACTATTGCTGAAAGATCCGTTTTGTACTTATGTATGTGCTGGTGTTATCGCGATGATTACGTTCCATGTGTTTGAAAATATCGGGATGACGATACAGCTTCTGCCTATTACAGGTATCCCTCTGCCGTTTATCAGCTATGGAGGGAGCTCGATAATGGGTAATGCCCTTGCGATCGGTCTCGTATACAGTATGAAATTCCATTATCGCACGTATATGTTTACAGCGAATGATCCGGAAGATGAGTAAAAAAGGAAAGGGGTTGTCGGAAAAGATCGATTGTATCGGTACTTTTCTTGACACCCTTCTTGTTTATAGCAGTTTATTTTGTTGGGGTCAGAATTTCGGTGTATGAATCATGAAAATAATATACTCGTTTGCTTCGGGCTTTTGGGGATTCCTTACTGGATATCCTCTCTATATTGCTTCTTATGAAAATAGGAGATTGGGACAAAACCCAACCTCTAACTGAAAAGCCCCTGAAATTTTACGAACAGTAAAATTTCAGGGGCTTTGAT
>NZ_JBQCJW010000044.1:0-24517 GCF_051967575.1 Solibacillus silvestris | reverse complement strand
GATTTTAATAGAACAGATTTTGATTTTGATAGAAAAGTTAAGTAGCTTGATGCGACAACTATATTGACAAACACCGAAGAGCACTTATTTATAAATAAGCACTATATCCATTTCGGCAAATCGCCATTTTTGTATTTTAAAAATGGGCTTAAATAATTTTATATAAAAAAATCCTCTTATACCTTCATGTGAACTTTTTGCACATAGCGGATCAACTTGGCTCAAACTATAGTAAAAATCGTTTATCGTTTTAACTGATATTACTATATGGCTAGATTTAGCTCAATAACAGTTAGCATAATGTTTTATGCCTATAATTGTATCGACATCAAATACAGTAGCAATTGTGCAGGAAATTAATAAAACCACAATCGAAAATATAATAAATATAAAAACCGATTTCACAATTCCAGTATAGAAAAGTATAGTCTTGCATACTAAAAAGCCCTACGTAATAAACGTTTACGTATGACCTTTTTAATTTGAGGGAATTCTATAATTCTCGTTTACTTCAATAAATCTGCCATAAAACTTCTTAATTCATTTTGACTGGTGGAAGCAACAGTTAAATTACTAATCCACTTATTATCCTGAATTGATACTTGATTTGCTTTTCCGGGTCTTAATGCGTTAGCCATCACCCCAAATAAAACTTTTTCTTTACTGGAGATGGTCCAATTTCGACGGCGATATCGTTCAGATATGCTGTCAACATAAATCTGAGCATTTGCTAGTAAGTCAGGATAAGCGATTTTTCCGCCTTCTAATAGAAGATTTTCCAGCGTTCCAGTATTCATATTATCCGGAAACACATATATTCCAAATGCCGGAATTTGTTCTGAGACTTTTCCAATTATAGCATTGTCGAAAAGAGGGTGATAGTCTTCATCCACTTCCTCTTTTAGCTGAACTAGCAGATTATCAAAAGCCTCTTGTGCTGTTTTTGTATCAGCATCACAAAAAACAGCAACACCTGCCAGTTGTTCATATTCCAGGTTCAAGAGACTATTGAATGCTTTCGGAATGCCGGAATCTCCCTCTGCAGCTTGGATCGCAATACTATATTCATCATTGCTGTAAAATACCGGGACTGGCATTCGCTTTAATAAATCACCTTTAAAAGGAAAGCTTCTGGGAATTAGTCTTTCCCAATAAGGATCGATCTGTTCAATATTTCGTTGAAGAACTATATTTTTTTCTTTTAAAAAGCGGCCGATAGCAGCCGTATCATGGACACCTTCGACAATTAAATAATAATATTTCTTCATTTAGCGCACATCCTGTCCAAGCTCATATCTCAATACTTTTAAATTCTCGCCCGAAAAATACTTTATTTGGCTTTTATCATTCGCCATCCCCATACGATACACTGATAGATGCTCTGTATTTTCCGCATTTGCCTTTAACATCCCATCCAGCGCCTCTAAACTATGTGTAGTGGCAAAAAGTTGCACATTATGCTCTTTACAAATTTCCGTTAGCCATGAAAAAAATACAGGAATCAACTTTGTATGAATGCCCGTTTCGATTTCGTCAATCAAAATAACGCCACCTTTAAACCTTATTACTTGGGAAGCAATAACGAGCGCTTTTCTCACACCGTCCCCAAACATCGACACTGGCACTAGACCAAGAGTTTCATGCTGAATATAAGGCACTGGTCTACGTCGGTTTCGATCCTTGGACATTAATAGTTCAATTCCGTTAATTTTCGAATCAAATTGACGTAATGCTTCTATTAATAGTGGTCTTTCCCCATCTTTTACAAGGTCATCAATTAAATAAGGCGATAAGGGTGCACTACGATGATCGATTGCCGAAATAAAATGACAGTCAAATAAATTTTCTTGTTTTTTTATTGTTTCGAACTGCTTATCACTCGTATTAACAAGATGATGTTCGATAGGCTGACCATGTTTATTTTCGTCTTCATATATTGTAATGATTTGATTTTTAACAATCTGTTCATCAGCATCTAAAATTTCCATCTCGTCATCATAGCCACTTTGCACTAAAATAAACTCTTCTTCCGATAATGAACACGAAATATAGTGCTCTTTTTTATGCCATTCATAACCGATCTCGATTGGTTTTACAGTTTCACTAAAAAGCCACGAAATCAGCTCCTCAGTAGAAGTAGCCCTTATCAAGGGATTAAAATGTTGTTCACGCATTCTTGCCAATTTCAAAAAACCTTGCTTTGTCGAATAATTTGCAATCAAATAAACGGCTTCTAACAAAGACGTTTTTCCCGCATTGTTTTCGCCAACAAATAAATTAATTGCGGAAAAGTTATTTAAAGATACATCTGTTAATCCACGAAAGCTGTGAATATGCATTGCATTTAATTTACTCATTTTGCCTACCCCTTTTAATTAAACGTATTATTAACTTTGTGATTTTATAATATCGTAATGTTCTAATTTTATAATACTCTAACTTTCTGATTTTATGATTTAATAACCGTTCGATTCCAAATTTGAAGTGCTTTAACTATAGATATTGGTTTATTTATCCTTTACTATACACTTCTTTATCAGGTTCTAACATATCAAAGGATATCCATAGTGAAAAGGCATCAGAAAAAGCCAAATTATCTAAAATCATATTAGATAACTTGGCTTCATATTATTTTTTTAATTTAAACTGCTTCAGCGCATCAATCGAACTAGCCAGCGCTTCTTTATTCTGCTGCTGAATCGCTTCAAAAACTTCCGACCGGTGTACTTTTACAGATTTTGGAGCGACGATGCCGAGTTTTACTTGATCACCTTCAACCGAAATTACTTTCACTTCGATTTGATCGCCAATCATGATCGTCTCGCCTTTTTTTCGAGATAGGACTAGCATCTATTTTCCACTTCCTTTAGCTATAGCGATTTCATAACGCAACGGGTATTTTTCGCTATCGTGCAGGACGATCTGCTTTCCGAGCTTTTGTTTCGTATTGATAACAATTGGCGCAAGCAGGTTAATAGTAGAGTCCGGGAAATTTTCCTTTAATGTAATGACAGTATATGTAGCAACTTCGCTTTCTTCTTCCAATTGCAGCTGTTCTTTATCTTCTTCACTTAAATCGAATGCATAATCTTGTTTAAACGCAAATGGGTAGCCGACTACAAAGCCGATTTGCCCATCTTCCGTCGATTGCAATAAAGCGATCGGTAAATCTGCGTCCAAGCCTAAAAGGATATATTTCGTATATTCCTGAAAGCCTGGTAAACCATTTTCGAATGTAATGATTTCTGATTGCTCGATTTCCACTTCGCCTAAAAATTTCGTTTGAATGTTCATTTGGTCCGCTCCTTTTAGCCGATTACATCAATTTGCACATCCGGCCTTACGATCATTTTGCCACTTACTTTTCCATAAGTGAAGTCCATTTGCGGCTTGTTCACCTTTACGTCAATTTTCGGTTCATTGCGCTCGATATTGACGTCTGTAGTTCCTGGCGTTATATTCACTTTTACTGAGCCGATGGACGGGATGAACTTAATATTGTATGGACCCGGGCGTTCGGGACCATGATTTTGTTTGGCGATATTTTGGATAATCGACCGTCCTTGGTCTTTCCCCGCGCTCATCATGATTTGGCGCCCTTCGCCCATCCGTCGTGACATTCCCTTCATCATTTCCTGGCGTCCCATTTGCGCGTATTCTTTAATGACTTCACCGATTGGTTTGAGCCCTAAATCGCGCCACATTTGATCCATATTAATGTCAAGACGCGCATTTGTCGTATTAATTTCGACAGTTGCGGCTGGCTGGGATATGCTTAAATCGGCTTGTGGCTGTTGGATTCGCTGAAATGGCTTTGTAATCGTGTAGTCCATTTGAATATCGGTTTTTGCTATTTGAATTTGCGGGAATCGCATCCTTGTCCCTCCCTTTAGAATAAAAGCGCTTGGAACATGTCCAAACGCTTAGTTATTAAATATTAACGGATGAAATCTACTAACGTCTGCTGGATGATTTTAGCACCTACAGAAAGTGCTGCTTGGTGGATGGATTCGGTTGTTACCATTTCTGTAATCGTTTTTGCATAGTCCGTATCTTCGTTTAAGGACATTTGCTTCGTAACGTTCACTTCTTGCGATTTTAGTCGTTCTTCCATTAATTCGACACGATTTTGCTTTGCGCCCACTTCCGCACGTTTTACTAGTACTTTTTCATTTAACGAGTCAAGTCCCGGAATATTTGGATTACCGCCTGCTGTAAAGTCCACACCTAGTGCATTCCCAATTTGCTCACCTGTGGCCCCATTTTTTAAAAGAGTCTCAAGCTCATTCATAAAGGTATTGATTTCCCCGAATACTTCTGCACCTTCAATATTAATCGGCATTGATATTCCATCGAAAACATTGACCTCAATCGATTTTCCCAAGCCTGGTAAATCAGCTGTCGTTTGAATCGTGCCATCGCTTTTAAAAAGGGGACTGCTCGTATTCGTTCCCGAGAATATATAATTCTCTCCGACTTTTGTATTCGCTAAATCCTGAAGATGCTGTTTGATCTGCGAAATCTCTTCATTGATTTTTTGGCGATCTTCTGGAGTATTCGTATCATTTGCTGCTTGAATAATTAATTCTTTTACACGAATAAACGAAGTCCCTACTTGATCTAAAGCTTCATCTGTACCGTCCAGCCATGAATGGGCTTGATTCATATTTCTTTGGTATTGCTCATTCTTATCTAAATCGATTCGATAGCCCATCCCTTTTACTGCCACTACCGGGTCGTCGGATGGTCGGCTGATGATACTGCCTGAATTCAGCTGTTCCTGGTATTTCGCCATTTTATTATAGCTCGTATTTAAGTTACGCAGCATATTACTAGAGAGCATTGATTGTGTTACACGCATCGTACTATTCCCTTCTTTCTAGTATGTTTTATATTATAAACCTACGCGGCCCATGCCGTTGATGATTTTGTCCAGTGTTTCATCGATTACTGTGATCATGCGTGCATTGGCATTGTATGCTTGCTGGAAAGTAATCATATTTGTCATCTCTTCATCCAGCGAAACGGAATTGTGGGACGCACGATTGTTTTCGATTTGGAGACGGATTGTTGTTGAGTTGAATTCTAAAGTTGCCGCCTGCTTCCCTTTTACACCAAGGTCTCCAATTAGCGATTTGTAGAATGATTGGAATGTTCCGCCCTGCAAATTACCTAACACAGCTGATTGCAATGCGGCAAGCGCCCGGATATTTTTATTGTTTCCGTCTTCAGGCTTAAACATTGGTAATCCTGTTACAGGATCAATTGCTTGGGTATTCGTAGCTGGATCGATGATTGGTTCAAGCCCGCCTGCTGCAGCAACCTGTTTAGGATCAGTAATTGCCACCTTCATGTCTCTAGCAGTAGTTCCCCCGAAAAAGTCTACTCCTTGAAGTCCTGTCAAATCGGCTCCATCTTTATGGTGGGAATTAAATTGGTCAATAATCTCTTTTGCTAGATCATCAATTTTTTGCAGCATTTCAGGGTAAATTCCCTTCACATTGCCTGCCCCATCTTCATAGCCGTATGCATCAAACAATGCAGCTAATCTGCCTTTACTTGATTCAAGTGCGTTATGACTCACGTTTTCTTCATTTCGTGGGTAAACAAATTCCGGTACATTATAATTCGGATCATAATCAGTATGATTAGGATCTATCGCATTCGGATTGTATAATGGATTTGGTGTTTTAATAGGTACACTGGTCATTACAATATGCGAAAACGGTGAATAGCCGGCTGTTTGTGGATTGTCTACGTCACCATCGATTTTTTTATAAACTGGATTGCCTGCCCCGTCAAGAACTGGATTACCTGCAGCATCCAATTCTGGTCCTACTGACGCTAAACTCCCATACTCTTTTCCGCGTACTAAATCTATTGAATTGCCATTCGCATCCTTATACGTAATCGTCATACTGCCTTCAGCAATCGCAAGTGCATTACCGCCTGATTTCTCATAGGAAACCGAAACAGGAATAATATCATTTAGCTCATCAAGCAAAACATCACGTGCATCATAAAGGTCGTTTGGCATATAACCATTCGGCTCTACTGCCTGGATCTGCTTGTTGATGTCGGCAATTTGTTTGAGAAGGCTGTTCACTTTGTCTGTAACAACATTAATCTCATTTCCGATATTGCCTTGGATCTGCTTGAGCTGTGTGTCCATATAGTTGAACGATTCCGCTAAAGATTGCCCTTTTGAAATCATTACTTGGCGGGCAGCCGTATCTTTCGGGTCAGAGATTACGTCTTCCATCGACTTCCAAAATTCAGTGAATGCCTGATTAAGCCCGAATTCGGAAGGCTCGGACATAATATCTTCCATCTGGGAGATTGATTTTGTCGTCGATTGCCAGTAGCCTAATTTATTCGTCTCTTGACGGTATTGGCGGTCCACGAATTCATCGCGCATACGCTGCACGGAATGCGCTTGTACACCTGTGCCGATGTGGCCGGCAGTTGTTGGAGAGTTTAAGCCTGATCCAGGGAATCCCGGTGTTGTTTCCATATTGACGCGTTGGCGGGTATAGCCCAGTGTATTGGCATTTGAAATATTGTGGCCTGTTGTGTATAGAGCCGATTGCTGCGTGAATAGACCACGCTTACTTGCTTCAAGTCCCATGAATGTTGAGCGCATGAAATGGCCTCCTTGTAATAGATATTATTTTAAATGGCTTTTTCATAAAAAAACGCATGTACCGCTCCCGCTGCATGCGGAAACTTACATGCGATTAGGCTTTGAAATCATTGAAAGATCGTTTTGCAATTTCCGAACTGCCGCGTATTTCGGCACCCGAATAGTTGAATTGTTCTGTACGCTGCGGGCGCATAGCATCCAATGTAATATTGATGAATTGGAGTGAATTGAATACCATCTTCTGATTTAAATCATTTTGCATTTTCAGCTGATTCAGCAATGTGACTAAACGCTCGCGCACGTTTGCCAGCGCTTCTTTGGATTCACTGTTTTCAGCAGCATTTATCACATCGGCAACAGATGGCGTGTCAGTGAGAGCAATTCCTTTTGCTCGGAGGTAATCCGTTACCATCGACTGACGCTGTTGCTCAAGTGTATTAATCGCCGCTACATGTGCTTGTTCATTTTTTATGAGCTGATCAAGCTTTTCCATATCACCTTGCTTAATGTAATCCGTTTTCGCAAGTGCTAGCTCCAGCAGACTTTTGTGCATTTTCTCTAGCTTCTCCAGCGTGGCGACAATGTTCGCAATTGACATGTATTCAAGCGCTCCCTTACTTTAAAAATTTCTTCTCTTAGCCGCGATAGTATTTCAGCATGTCTTCCGCAACCTGTTTTGCGTCTACTTTGTATGTGCCGGAATCAATGTCTTCTTTAATCTTTTTCATACGCTCGGCACGTTCATTGGCAAAGCTTGAATTTGCCTGCATTTCTTTTGCTTTCGATGAAATTTCGATTTGATCTGCGAATGATTTTTGAGCATCTGCATTTTTTACAGGACGGGCTTGCTTATTATAAGAATTGATCGCTTGCAAACCTATTGGATTAATCTTCATGTTCATAGACCTCCCCTCAAATAAAACCTTTGTCTACTTTATATTTCGACTGCTTCATTAAATTGTTTATGCCTTCTTTAAAAAAACAATGCCTATGTTGAATGTTCCTTCATCTATTTTATACAAAACAAAAACGAAGCCCAATTCATACGACTTCGTTTTTGGCATTTTATCGTTTTTCCGAAAGATATGTTCCACGGCCGCGACGTTCTATGTCTTCTCGGAAATCCTTCGCTGCTTCAAATGTCCGTAAATCTGCCTTCAGCTCATGTTGGCATTTTTCGCATAGCTTCCCTTTGTTCGTCAAATGCCCGCAGTTATCGCATGGATAGCCGAGACTCGGGAATACAGCCGGATGCAATCTTCCTTTTCGCACCCATTTATACAACATCTCACGGTCAACCCCTGTCGCTTCCACAATACGGTCGACATTCGCTGCGCGGTTTTCGCGTTTACGCAAAAAGCGGTACACCACTTGATACATATCCTCTTCTTTTTGCGCACAGTTATGGCATACTTCCCTCAAGCCAGTGTAATTGAAAAACTCTTGGCATACCGGGCAATTTCTTAATTCAGCCATTTTTGCCCCTCCTTTTCTCATCCAAATTCTTCTTATTTAATTATACATAATGCAGCATCTTTTTCATTGACAACTTTCAAAACTCTTTAAATATAATTCCGTTTTACCCGTGAATTAATGTAAATCCGCGGACAGTTTTTGCGCCTGCCTGAAGTAGCGCTTTTTTCGCATGCTTCAATGTAGTGCCTGTTGTATAAATATCGTCCATTATGAGCAAGTTTTTATCTTTAATTTCATCTTGCCCTGTCACTGCGAATAACTGTGATGTTTGCAGTCTTTGCTCCCGCGTTTTCAGCGATTGCTGCTCATTGGAAAGCTTTACAAGATGATGTGCAAACGGAATATCGGCAGCCTTCAATAATTCGTCGATATGAGCAAAAGTTCTTACACTCAAACTTTCGGGATGCATCGGTATCGGGATAATTAGCCGTTTTTCATTTTTCAGCTGCTCATGGAGTATTTTATTGAAGGCATTCGCGAGTATAACATCATGCAGGAATTTATATCGGTGCAAAAAATCCTTCATCGCTTCATTATAATAGTATAAAGACATAACCCAATCTTCTTGTTGCTGGTCGATTCGTTGAAAGCGCTGTTCGCAGCGGGGGCAAATTGTTTGCGGCAATGTTTTGCTGAGCAGCTCTTTCCAGCCGATAGTATGCTGAAGTTCGCGCTCGCATAGCAGGCAGTGCATAATGGGTTTATTCATAGTGATTCATCTCCATTATTTTTTTGCGGGCCGTATCCATTTCAACTGTAATGCCGTGATGGAAAAGTACAATATCACCTGCCGGAAACTTCATATTCCGCCCCACTCTACCGCTAATTTGAATGAGCGCACTCGCGTTAAAAATCGGACTTTCAGCGCCAACTACCGCAACTTGAACATTTTTTATCGTAATGCCGCGCTCCAAAATCGTTGTCGTCAATAAACCTTTTCTTTCTTCGTTGCGCAGCTGCAACACTTTTTCTTTCCTATCAGGATCTTCGGAATGGACGCTTTCAATTGTTTCTTCTATTTTCTGAAACTGCGGTGCTGCCTGTTCCATTAATTCGATTGTCGGAAAAAAGATGAGGAATGGCTCATTATGGTGAAGCCTTTGTTTAACCCATTTTTCGAGTTTTATGGGAATCTTCTGTTTGCGCAGCGCTTTTTCGTAATTCCAAAGCGATTGAAATCTCGGTACAGGCAATACATAGCCATGGAATCTGCGTGCGATAAAGGAGTAGCCCCAATTTTCCTTTTTCTGCTGGATGATCAGTTTCGTCGAAGGGGTGGCTGTAACAAATGCGATGGGGGCACCATCTTTTTTCGCTTTAACTACTGCTCGCTGCAATGCCTCGTCGAATGTATAGGGAAATGCATCTGCTTCATCGACAATCATGACATCAAACGCCTTTTCAAACCGATAAAGCTGATGTGTCGTCACAAGAACAAGCTGCGCAAACTGGAGGTCATTTTGCGCCCCTCCATAAAGCGCATGGATTGCAATATGCTGAAACACTTGCTGGAAGCGTGGGTAAAGCTCAAGCACAACGTCAGTTCTCGGTGTTGCGACACATACTCTTTTCCCCGCTTTTAATGAATGGTATATCGCGGCAAAAAGTATTTCTGTTTTTCCTGCCCCGCATACCGCATGGACAAGATGGTTGCGATTTTGTTCAATGCTCGCCGCCAGCTCATCGGCCGCTTTTTGCTGGTGAGGGGTGAGCTTGCCTGTCCACGTAAAGTCAATTGTGGATTTTCTTTTTTGGGGACCGGTTTCTTTAGCTTTCCATTTAATCAATTGATCACAGCTGCACATGCGCCCCATCATAATGCAATGGCGGCAATAATGGCATATTTTCCTGCACCTCGCACAGGGGAAGGCTATGAATTTTTGATGCTGCTCATTGAGACATCGCCGACAAACAAGCTTCGGTTGTGTGGATACGGCCGGCATTATTTCGAAATAACCTCTTTTTATATAAGCTTCGATTTTCGGCTGCGGGAAAGGTGTGTTGAGGCGTGACCAAATTCGGCCCGCGAAGAAATTTTCAATAGCAGGTTCGACGAGAAATCCAGTGTAGCTTGTGTGTTTGTGTACTTTGGAAATGAGGTACCGATTTTTGATTGCTGTGGACATAAGTTTCGCTCCTTTAATTGGTTTTGGGTCGGTATTGGGGGAGATGAAATGAGAGAAATGGAATGGGAATTGGGATTTTCGGGCGGGGGGTTCTGCTTTTTCGGGCGAGGGATTCTACTTTTCTCTTGAATTGTTCTACTTTTCGGGGGCTGTGTTCTACTTTCTGCCCTAAAGCTTCTACTTTCCCGGCTGGATGTTTTACTTTTTCCCGCGGTTTTACTTTTTGGGCGGGGGGTTCTACTTTTCACTTGAATTGTTCTACTTTACGGGGGCTGTGTTCTACTTTCCGCCCTAAAGCTTCTACTTTCTCGGCTGGATGTTCTACTTTTCCCCGCGGTTCTACTTTCCGGTCGGGATGTTCTACTTTTCACTTGAATTGTTCTACTTTTCGGGCGGAGTGTTCTACTTTCTGCCCTAAAGCTTCTACTTTCTCGGCTGGGTGTTCTACTTTTTCCCCGGGATTCTACTTTCCGGGCGGGATGTTCTACTTTTCACTTGAAATGTTCTACTTTTCGGATGCTGTGTTCTACTTTCTGCCCTAAAGCTTCTACTTTCTCGGCTGGGTGTTCTACTTCCTCCCCCAGCACTTCTAACTCCCACTTATTTTCTGTATAGAAGAAAAAAAACAGCCGCTACCCGTAAACTAAGTAGTGACTGTTTTGCATAAATTGATTACTTTTTCATCCAGCCCATTGCTATGGCGCCTTCGCCTAAATGCGTGCCGACTACTGGACCGAAGTAGCTTAACGTGAAATCGACTGTTGGATAAGCGGCCGCTAATGAATCCATCCATTCGCGTGCTTCTTCCTCACAGTTGGCGTGAATAACCGTCGCTTGAAGTGCACCGTATGTTTCGACAGACGAAGCTAATTGCTCTTCCACTCGACGCAGTGCTTTTTTGCGTGTACGAATTTTTTCAAACGGCACGATTACTTTATCCTGAAACGTCAAAATCGGTTTGACCTGTAAAAGACCGCCAATTAACGCAGCGGCTGCTGATAGTCGACCGCCCCGTTGTAAATGTTGTAAATCGTCTACAATAATATACTCATTCATCGTATGCTTCATTTCATTCAAGTGCGCCATAATTTGTTCGCCCGATGCGCCTTCCAAAGCTAGTTTCGCTGCTTCCTTTACATACATTCCTTGTAAATATGCTGCAACTTCCGAATCAAATGCGTATATTTTTGTCCCCTCTACCATATCGCTTGCCTGCACCGCTCCTTGGAAAGTTCCGCTAATGCCGCTTGATAGATGGATCGTTACAATTTCATCATAGTCTTTTGCTAATGTTTCAAAAAGCTCGACAAATTTTCCGATTGAAGGCTGGGTTGTTTTTGGAAATTCCTTTGCACCGCGCACTCGATCATAAAATTCCGAAGCTGTAATATCAATTTCTTCATCGTAAAATGTTCCTTCAATATTAACGCTTAAAGGAATCATATGAACATTATACGCTTTACGTTCTTCCAGCGTTAAATAGGCTGTACTGTCTGTAATAATTGCTGTTTTCATTACTCCCACTCTCCTATGCTCCTTAGTTTACATGAACTCTATGTAATTGTGAACGAAAAATTGCCTTTGTTGAAAGGAACTTCCCGCCATAAAAAATTATTATTATACCAAAAAAACATCTTAGCTTTTATTTGCCTAAGACGTTTTTTCCTCTTTTATATAAATTCATTTTTTATTCACTGCCAATATAATAAATGCTTGAAACTTTCCAGTCATCTTCATTCACGAATACCGTTACTTGTCGGCCCGCCCCCGAAAGTTCAGCACCCGTTTCAATTTCTTTCGTTTCTGTCTTTAAATTGGAAAATACCTGTGCTTCCTCTTCACTATATTTTACAATCGTTATGTCTTCAGCAGTACGTCTTACATCATATTGATCAAATACCTCTGAAACAGCTTGGACATCTTCTTCATAATTAAAGCCTTTAGCATTTTTTGAAATAATATTTTTATAACGTTCTAAATCTTTTTCATTAAAGGCAGCAATATATTCATCAAATGCGGATATAATATTATTTTTTTCATCTTCTGGGACATTTGCAGCTTCTTGAATCGTTTCACCTAAAATTTCAAAACCTACCGTTCCATCATCAATCGTTTTTTGCAAATTTTCCGGTGATTCGTCTTTTTTGTCCCCACAAGCTGCAAGCACAAACATCGCCATGGCAGCTATTAACCATTTTTTCATATCTTTACAACCTCCTGCAAAACATTTTAGCACACAACTATTGAAAATTCGATGACTCGAATGATTCTTCAACTATCTACAAAACATAATGACGAAACTTGTTCACAGATGTTTCACGGAATAAATTGTAAAGGAAAACTTGGTTATTGCTAGAATCGCATATTATAAAGGCCAAAGCGTTCTCGTTTCTAATTTTTATGGGAATGCTTCTACTTTTCATCGCAGACTTTCTACTTCTCTAGGGAATTGTTCTACTTTCACAGTGCTTTGTTCCACTTCCAGGCCAAGGTATTCCACTTTCGCAACGATGCGTTCTACTTTCCTGCATACTTCGGCTCATAACTGCTCTCGCTTTTACTTTTCACCGGAAACTTTCTACTTATTTCGAGAATTGTTCTACTTTCGTGCTCGGAAGTTCTACTTTCGGCAGGCGATGTTCTACTTTCGCCCATGGAAGTTCTAATTTCGCCTGAGGAGCGGCGGTACTTCCACTTTCCGGATGAAATTTTCTACTTTTGACGGAAATTGTTCTACTTTTCACGCGCGATGTTCTACTTTCGTGCCCGGGAGTTCTACTTTCGGCAGGCGATGTTCTACTTTCGCCCACGGGAGTTGGGAGTTCTAATTTCGCCTAGGGAGCGGCGGTACTTCCACTTTCCGGCTGAAATTTTCTACTTTTGACGGAAATTGTTCTACTTTTCATGCACGATGTTCTACTTTCGGCTACAGGGGTTCTACTTTTCACGCGCCATCTTCTACTTTCTTGCCAAGATGTTCTACTTTCCCCGTGCTTTATTCCACTTCCTCGCCAAGATATTCCACTTTAGCACCAAGGCATTCCATTTTCGCAACTGGGCATTCTACTTTCCTGCGTAGTTTGACTAAAATCTGCCGCTTCCTTCATTTTAATCTCAAAAAAAAAAACAGAGACGCTTGATAATCGCATCTCTGTTCTCTCGTTTATATGTTATTAGCGTACTTCTACCCAGCCGTTTTTGATTGCCGTTACGACTGCTTGTGTACGGTCGTTTACGTTCATTTTTTGCAGAATGCTGGATACGTGGTTTTTAACCGTTTTTTCTGAAATGTATAAAGTCTCGCCGATTGTACGGTTTGACTGGCCATCCGTTAATAGTTGGAGCACTTCGCATTCACGCTTTGTTAGTAAGTGGAATGGACGGCGGATTTCCGTTTGGTGGAAATTGCCTTTGTTTTCGTGCTCTGATAAGCGACGGAATTCCGCCACTAAATTCTTTGTTACTTTCGGATGTAAGTATGAGCCGCCATTTGATACGACTTTGATCGCTTCAACAATTTCGTCTGCATCCATTTCCTTCAGCATATAGCCAAGAGCCCCTGATTTTAATGCATGTGTCACATATGATTCATCGTCATGAATTGATAAAACCATTACTTTCGCATCTGGATATTCCGCGATTAAATCGGCTGTCGCTTCCACACCGTTTTTGCCCGGCATATTAATATCCATCAATACGACATCCGGCTTGTTATCTTCATATAAGCTTAATACATCTGTCCCGTCATCGCCTTCTGCAACAACCTCAAATGTATCTTCAAAATCTAAAATACGTTTTACCCCTTCACGGAATAATTGATGATCATCTACAATAATAATTTTCGTCATTTTAAGACCCCCTGAAATTCTATTTATAAAAATTCTTCCTCTTCTGCTGGTATTGGGATTTTCATTAAAACCGTCGTCCCTTTACCAATGACACTGCTAATTTTCATAGTGCCTTTTAGTAAATCAATTCTTTCTCTCATTCCAATGATACCGAAAGATCCTTCCCGAATGCTTTCTGTATTGAATCCTGCCCCATTATCTTTCACGACAACATTTATTTCGTCACATAACCACTCAAGTTTTACAATAATTTGGCTGGAATTTCCATGTTTCAACGCATTGTTTACACTTTCCTGCACTAAACGGAAAATTGCAACCTCATAATCTGTAGGAATTCGGCGTTCATTATTGTAGGATACAAACTGAATATCGACACTAGGATTATATTCCATAATAGTAGATAAATACTTTTTCAATGTAGGACCAATTCCTAAATCATCGAGTGCCATAGGTCGTAAATCATAAATGATGCGGCGTACTTCGGATAATGCATTACGAACACTGATTTTCAAGTCACTAATTTCTTTTAATGCGGCGTCGGCTCCCTTTTCCCGGAAAATACGGTCGATCAGATTCGAACGCATGAGCACATTCGCCATCATTTGCGCAGGTCCATCATGAATTTCACGCGATAAACGTTTTCGTTCCTCTTCTTGGGCAGCAATAATACGAATCCCAAAATCTTGCTTTATTTTTGCTTGTTCCAATGCTGCACCGACATGCTTTAAATCGGTCGTCAAAAAACTAATGACAACATTTACTTGGTTCACTATATGATCTGCTCTTTCAATCGTATCATAAAGTGCACGTAAACGTCTTTCTAAATCGTCACGCTTATCTCTTAATTGTTTCTCGCGCTCTCGACAAAGGGAAACTTTCAATTGTAAATTACTTGTATTTTCATAAGCTGCACGAATTTGTTCTTCGGAATGATCGTTAAAATTTTTACTTACCACTACTAACCGATGTCTTGATAACTGCAATAATTTTTCCAAGTTGTCACTTTCATCGATAGTAATCTTAATTTCTTGACGAACAACTTCCAATTCTTGTTGCATGTCTTCAAAACTTCTGCGACTTTGTTCACTTATAATAAATATATCATCTTTTGAATTTGTAATAGTTTCCAACATTCGATTAAAAATCACATCAAGCGAGGCGATATCTATTTGATTATTTTCAAGCACTTTTCCCACACCTTACTTAGTCAGAATGTGAACTACTTCTATCTTTTTGTCCAATTTACTACTAATATAGTACATACATATTATAGCATTATTTAATCACTTTTTAAGATATATTATAACCACAAAATCAGACATTAAATGTAAAAATGAGGAGAATTGATAATGAGAAATAACTATATTACTGTCAAAGGTTATGGAGAATCAGAAATTATCCTATCAAAGTCACGCTTTCTTACTTATATAGATCGGGCGGAATCAGAAGAAGAGGCATTGCTTTTTATAGATAAAATAAAAAAAATGCATGCATCTGCTACCCATAATTGCTCATGCTATATGATTGGCGAGCATGACCAGATCCAAAAAGCGAATGATGACGGGGAACCAAGCGGCACTGCGGGCGTCCCTATGTTAGAAGTTTTGAAAAAACAAGGTTTGAAGGATACAGTTGTTGTCGTTACACGATATTTTGGCGGGATCAAGCTTGGCGGTGGCGGCTTGATACGCGCTTATGGCAAGGCGACGACTGAAGGAATCGCTGCTGCCCAAGTAGTCGAGCGAAAATTACATTATTTGATGAAAATCGCGATTGATTATGTGTGGTTGGGGAAAATAGAAAATGAGATTCGCAGCTCACACTACACATTGCGTGATATTCAATATGGGGAAAATGTGGATATTTATGTGTACGCTTTAAAGGAAGAGGAGCAAACATTTATTAAGTGGATTACCGAATTGACAAACGGACAAGCCATCATAACAAACGAAGACGCGCTTTTTATCGAATTTTTGAAGGAATAATGCTGTCCGTACTATAGTTTGCTATCGGTCACTTTACGACAAAAGTAGATAGTAGTATAATAAGCAAGATTGCAAACTAATTATAATATTCATATTAAATATAGCAACCTATCCCTAACCTAGAGGAGAATCTTTATGAAAATAAGAAATAATAAAAAGAAAGGCTCTTCGAAATTCAAATTATTTCTCAAAGTGACGATGCTTCTAACTTTGTCGTTGGCAATTTGTGCGACTGCATATGGCGTCTATTTGACGAAGCAAGCCGAACACGCCGCAAATAATGCATATGAGGTCATCGAGGAACGTATAATTCCTGAAAAAAGAGAAGTAAAAGTTGAGCCCGAACAAGATAATGTATCTGTTTTAATTTTAGGTGTTGACGATAGCGACACGCGTGGACAAGGTGCAGATAACTCCCGTACAGACGCTCTTTTGCTTGCTACATTAAACAACAAAACAAAAACGGTTAAATTACTCAGCATCCCGCGTGACTCATATGTGTACATCCCGCATATCGGTTACAACGATAAAATCAATCACGCCCATGCCCGTGGTGGCACACTTGCTTCCATTGAAACAGTGGAAGAATTATTCGATATTCCGATTGATTATTATGTACGTGTAAACTTCAATGCATTTATCGATATTGTCGATGCATTAGGCGGCATTGAAGCAGAAGTACCATACACTATGCTAGAAAAAGATGAATTTGACCGCAACACTGTAAGCTTGAAACCTGGTTTGCAAACTTTGAATGGCCGCGAAGCTCTTGCTCTTGCCCGGACTCGTAAGCAAGATAGTGACATCGAACGTGGTAAACGCCAACAAGAAATCATTAAAGCAATCGCTACAAAAGCCGCATCATTTACATCCATTACGAAGTACGATGATATTCTCTCGGCAGTCGGCAATAATATGAAGACGGACATGTCGTTCTCCGAAATGAAATCTTTCTTCAGCTATTTAACAAGCGGCATGCCCCGTATCGATACGTTAACGTTAGAAGGATATGATGATATGTCGACAGGGGTGTACTATTACAAATTGGATGAAGAAGCTCTCGACGAAGTAAAGCATATTTTGCAAAGTCATTTAGGGCTCACTCCTGAATCAACAAACATTTCAGGCACTAACTCCCAGTCCAACTCAGCGTACACAACAAAATCAAATACCGATACACAATAACAACAGCCAACCTCCGCAAATTAAGCGGGGGTTGTTTTTTTCGCGGAATTTTAAGACAGAAGTTTCTGCCATTTGATATTTCAAAGGCGGCTTCTCCTTCTCCGGTAAACTGTTCTACTTTTTATGCAAAAGATTCTACATTTCAGGCTAAAGCTTCTACTTTCACTGCTGAAGCTTCCACTTTCCAAGGCAAAGTTTCTACTTTCACTGCTGAAGCTTCCACTTTCCAAGGCAAAGTTTCTACTTTCTGCAATGAGTCGGCGGAAATATGGCGCGTTTTCTACTTTCTTTGAGTTAAGTTCTACTTTTGGCGCAAATTCTTCTACTTTCCTTGCATCAAGTTCTACTTTTGGCGCAAAATCTTCTACTTCCTTTGTATCAAGTTCTACTTTTCAGGCAAAAGCTTCCACATTCCGAGGCAATCGTTCTACTTTCTGCAATGAGTCAGCGGAAAAGGGCGCGTTTTCTACTTTCCTTGCATCAAGTTCTACTTTTGGCGGAAAATCTTCTACTTCTCTTGCACTAAGTTCTACTTTTTAAGCGAAAGATTCCACATTTCAAGCTTTAGCTTCTACATTCCGCAATGAGTCGGCGAAAAATGGCGCGTTTTCTACTTTCCTTGCATCAAGTTCTACTTTTTCCGCAAAATCTTCTACTTTCCTTTGTATCAAGTTCCACTTTCCATGCCATAGCTTCCACTTTCAGCACAAGAGATTCTACTTCCTTCATCTAATCGGCTAATAAAAAAGACGCTTTTCAATTACTCGGCACAACGCCCTCATTCCGAAGTCTCTTCCAGCAAATTATTATCCAAAAAAAACAAGTAAACAGCAGAACGCCATTTACTTGTTTCGATCTTTTCATTTATTGAATATCCTCACTAAATTGAGCAATGGTTTATAGTTTTTGCCGGCGAGGCCGATAATTTCCACGAATAGCTCAATTGCCACTAGAATGACTGCAATGAGTAAAATTGCGCCCCACACTTTTGCCATTGAGAAGATGATGGCGGCGAGACCGAACATTGCGGCCATCGCATAAATGATCATCACTGTTTGGCGATGCGAGAAGCCTAAATCTAATAAACGGTGATGCAGATGGGATTTATCCGGATCTGACCATTTCTGCCCGCTGCGCAGACGACGCACAATGGCAAAGAATGTATCGGAAATCGGCACACCAAGCATAATAACTGGAATAACGAATGAAATAACCGCTATGTTTTTAAAACCTAAAAGTGAAAGCACCGCAATCATAAACCCTAAAAACAGCGCACCTGTATCCCCCATGAAAATTTTCGCGGGATGGAAGTTGAAAAACAGGAAACCGATCGTCGCGGCAGCCAATATTGCGGCCATCGCAATTACGATTCCATTGTGCATGAGCATCGCCATTACAGCCAATGTCATTAAAGCAATTGTTGATACACCTGCGGCAAGTCCGTCAAGGCCATCGATTAAGTTGATGGCATTTGTAATTCCGACAATCCAGATAATTGTAAAAGGAATCCCTAGCCATCCAAATTCCAGTTCCCCGCCGAATGGCAAGTTAATATTGTCGATTTGAATACCGCCGCCAAATACGACGATGCAGGCAGCAATAATTTGGCCGACCAATTTAGCCTTTGCGGAAATTTCACGCATATCATCAATAATACCTGTAGCTACGATAATTGTCGCAGCAATTAAAATCGCATATAAATAATCACTTTGGAAATTCGTGACAAACTTTAATAGTAAAATCCCAATCATAAACGCGCCAAAAATAGCTAAGCCACCTAGTCTCGGCATTATGCGCGCATGCACTTTACGGTAGTTCGGGGCATCTACAGCGCCAAGACGGAACGCTAATCGCTTCACAAGCGGAGTAAGTATAATGGCCGCAATAAAAGCCACGATTAAAGACACGTAAATCATGTCTCTCCTCCTTAATTTTTGTAGTATCAAACATTACATTTAATCGTAGCATTTGAAGTTTCATTAATGACTCTACATTTTTATTCATGATAAGTATAGCATGAACATTTCATAAAATATAGCTATAATTACGTCAACTATATGAATAGCCAGTATAGACTGTACAACTATCATTATTCTACTTCATTCTTTTTTAACATGAGAAACCAATTATTATCAAAAAAATATCATGCCTCATTCCAAAACAAACCATTTTATTTCTATTATTCCTATGATTTCCCTTATGTTCAGTAGTCATTCGAAGCAAAATTTGATAAAATAATTGAGTGTCTACTATATTAAAGTAGCCAATTTTAAAGGAGAGTAAAATGATGTTCTCAATTTTCAAACGCAGTAAAGAGCAAACAAGTGCTCGAGAGCTAAAAAGATACTACAAAACTGTAGAGCAAATTAACAAACTCGAAGCAACATATAGTCCTATGTCAGACGAAGAGCTTCGGAATATGACATTTACATTTAAAGAACGCTTGGAAAACGGCGAACAGCTTGTCGACATTATCCCTGATGCATTTGCTGTCGTTCGTGAAGCTTCAAAACGTGTGTTGAACATGCGCCATTTTGATGTGCAATTAATCGGCGGACTTGTATTAACAGAAGGCAATATTGCCGAAATGCCTACAGGTGAAGGTAAAACATTGGTTGCCTCGCTCCCTTCTTACGTTCGGGCATTGGAAGGCAAAGGAGTTCACGTAATTACGGTTAATGATTATTTGGCAAAACGCGACTTTGAATTGATCGGGCAAATTCACCGCTTCTTAGGCTTGACAGTCGGACTGAACGTACCGATGATGGAACCGGCCGATAAAAAAGAAGCCTATAATGCGGATATTACATATGGTGTCGGAACTGAATTCGGTTTTGACTACCTGCGTGATAATATGGCACATACGATTGGCGATAAAGTGCAGCGTCCATACCACTTCGCCATTATCGACGAAGTGGATTCCGTATTGATTGACGAAGCGAAAACGCCGTTGATCATTGCAGGTAAAATGGGGGCAAATGAAGAATTGCACCGCATTGCCGCAATGTTGGCAAAACGTTTCAAAGCCGAGGAAGACTATGATTTCGATGATGAAACGAAAGCGACTTCCCTAACAGATCAAGGAATCGAAAAGGTTGAAGCTGCATTTGGTGTTGATAATTTATATGATTTAGAGCACCAAACATTGTATCACTATGTCATTCAAGCTGTGCGCGCACACGTAATGTTTGAGCGCGACGTGGATTACATTGTGCGTGATGACAAAATCGAGCTAGTCGATATGTTTACCGGCCGCATTATGGAAGGCCGTTCACTTTCAGACGGTTTGCACCAGGCGATTGAAGCGAAAGAAGGCGTGACAATCACTGAAGAAAATAAAGCACAGGCACAAGTAACGATTCAAAACTACTTCCGTATGTATCCGAAATTGTCAGGGATGACGGGTACTGCAAAAACTCAGGAAAAGGAGATTTTGGAAGTTTACGGCATGCGCGTCATTCAAATTCCGACGAATCGCCCGCGCCGCCGTCTTGACCAGCCCGATATCGTATTCGAAACGACCGAGCAAAAATACGAATACGTGGCACAGGAAGCTTTACGTCGCCATGAAAAAGGGCAGCCGGTCTTAATCGGAACAACTTCTATTTTACAATCCGAAAAGGTTGCAAGTTTCCTGAAAAAATACGGATTGGAATTCCAGTTATTAAACGCGAAGACAGTGGAGCAAGAGGTTGAATTAATCTCGGAAGCTGGTCAAAAAAATCGTATTACAGTCGCAACAAACATGGCAGGGCGCGGTACGGATATCGTGTTGGGCGATGGTGTTGAGGAGCTGGGCGGTCTATTTGTCATCGGTACGGAAAAGCATGAAAGCCGTCGTGTCGATAACCAATTGCGCGGACGTTCCGGTCGTCAAGGAGATTTAGGCGAAAGTCGATTCATCCTATCGATTGAAGACGATATGTTCAAGCGTTTCGCAAAAGATGATGTTGAAAAATTCCGCAAAAAAATGACTACAAATGATATTGGCCTTGTTCAGAATAAAGAAGTGACAGAGCTTATCGAACGTACACAGCGTATTGTCGAAGGTGCACACTTCTCTATGCGCGAATACAATTTAAAACTGGATGATGTTATTAATGATCAACGCCGAATTGTATATGATTTACGCGACAAAGTATTAAAAAATGAAGATATTATCCCTTTATTAGTTCGTATGATGTATGAAACAGTGGACTTTGCAGTGCGCGAAAATGCCCCGGAAGATAAAGATGTCATTGAATGGGATTTCGATAAAATGGAGCATACCGTCAATTCACTATTCATCGAGCCTGTAACGGTAAACCGCGATGAAACAAAAGTGAAAAATTTATTGGATGCAATGGACCCGCCAGTTAAACAATTAAAAGCGGTTATCGAAAGCTTTGCGGAAAACGAGCAAATTATGGCTGTCATTCCGAAAGTAATGCTAAGCTTCATCGATCATATGTGGGTAAAGCATTTAGAGCAAATGGCCCACTTAAAAGAAGGGATCGGCTTACGTCATTACCAGCAGGAAGATCCAATGCGAATTTATCAACGAGAAGGCCTGGAGCTATTCGGTAAAAACTATCAGGAGCTTCGCCGCAAAATTGTTGAAGAGCTTGTAACATTTATGAAAAACATTACGTTGAACGTGGAGGAATAAAACATGGGGTTATTCGATTTATTTAAAAAGGGCGATAAAGTGGGTAAAGATAGTGCCGTTGATTCGTCATCAGTCGTGAAAACATCTGGACAAACATCAAAAAAAGATGCCAATCGCGATGTCATCACAAAACTATCTTTCCATCCTGAATGGGATGTACCACAGGAGCAAAAATATGTATTCAACTTCTTGGCAAATGATTTAGCGCCATTAAAACCAAATCAATTATCATTATCGGCAATTAATATCGAGCCTTCGCCGGCAAACGGTTCATGGAATGTAAAAGCGTTTTTCCGCTCTTCATTATCGGAAGCAATCGAATTGGGCGAAATTGAGCTATTAATTTTGGATAAAGACGATAACCGTTTAGCTTCACATTACTTTGATTTTAAAGAGCTTGGTGTCATCCCTGCCGAAAGCGCGCGTCCATGGATTTTCACATTCCCTGCTTCTTCCATTACAGCAGAAGAGGCACCTGAGGAAGGCTGGAAAATTTCATTCAACTTATTATCATTGCGCGGACACCAACTGGATTTGGATGACACATGGAAAAAGCAATTGCCTAAAGATCAGCAAGAGAAGCTTGTGGAAATCGTAAAAACATTGCCGAAGCTAGGAAAAACCGAAGTCAACTTCACAGGATTGCAGGCAAAATTAAATAATGACGCCAGTTTGCATGCTTCCATCTTCATCCGCAACGGGCATGAAAAAGCGATTAACTTGGAGCAATTGCCTCTTGAAATTATCGATGCGCGCGGCGTAGTAGTAGCAAAGGGCTCATTCAAATTAGACCCTGTATTAACTGTACAGCCAAATACGACAAAACCTTGGACTTTCATTTTCCCGAAAGAATTAGTGACAGTTAAAGGCATTGACCTTTCACGCTGGACAGCTCGAGTTCCTCAATAGAATCAATTTACACACAGCACTGGATTTCTAAGTGCTGTGTTTTTTAATGTAGCTTAGAGTGGCGGGATTGAGAGGGAGATTGTCGTTTTATCTGCCATGTATGCACTTATGCATGCGCCTAATGTGGAAGCTTTTAGGCATAATGTAGAACATTTCACTGGTAATGTGGAATCTTTGGCGCAGTATGTAGAATCTTTTGGACACAATGTAGAAACTTCAGCCGCTAATGTAGAACTCTTCCCCCATAAAGTAGAACCGCGCTCCCTTTCGTCATTTAACGCAGAAACTTCCGTACCTAATAAAGCGCCACTCCCCAATTAATATCGAACACCCTAAAATAAAAATCCCCCACCTATTTTAATAAGGTGAGAGATTTGAATTTGCAGTATGTAGTAGTATGTATATGCTATGTATTATTCTGCTTCTGGAGTGTTGTCTACATCTGAGTCATCTTCAGTTGCCGCGATTGCTTCGGCTGATGAGAAGTTGGCGATGCGTTTTGCGCCTACGTATTTGTTGCCCCAGTAATATTTATCGTTAATGCTTGTTTTGATAACACCCTTGCTCGTTGATGAGTGGATGAATTTTCCTGAACCGATGTAAATCCCTACATGGGAAATGTTTTTGCCTGATGTGTTGAAAAATACTAAATCTCCTGGCGCAAGGTCGCTTTTCTTGACTTCTTTGCCTTGGCTGTACATGCCTGAAGATGTGCGATCTAATGAAGTGATGCCTAATTCTTTAAAAACGTGACGAACATAGCCTGAGCAATCAAAACCGCTTGCTGATGTCCCGCCGTATGCATAGCGAACCCCTAAATACTTAGAAGAGATTTTGTTTAGCTCTTCAACAGAGTAAGCCGATTCTGCAGAAGCTTCGTTTTCATTCACCGGTGCGAAGAAAATGACGAAGGCTGCTGCCAAAGTTAGTACCGTATTGCGTATTAATTTAAAGTAATCCATCGTGTTCCTCCAACAACTCAATTAATTTTCTGAAAACTTAACTGTTATTAGGTTAACACGAGAATATAGTTTGTAACATTACAGTTATGTAACAATACAGTTACACTTACCCTAAATTGGGATTTATAAACACGTAATAAAAACCCATTAATAATAGGGATTTCAACCTATCCCTTAAAATATATTCGTTATATTATGTAATAATTAAACAAAATGAGGGTTTTTTCGTAACATTTGTAACATTATGCAATGTTATGTAACAGAAAAAAGGACTAATAAGCTTGAGGGCACTGAAAAAGACTCTTAAGTACAAGTGAGAGAGTACAGGAACGAAAATTCGCAACTGTACTCTCTTTTTCTTCAATGCCGTTGATTTCCATTGCGGCGGACGCGTTTCGCGGGCATGGCTCCAGCCTTCTCCATCGCTTCTTTCAGTCCGGTTGCTTCCGCTCGGTGCTCCTGTCGCTTTCGCTTTCGTCGCAAATAGCCATTTCCTGTTCCCGCAGATATCGCCGCCTCCATTCCAATCAACTGGAGCTGCTTTCATCACTAGAAGAATTTTCCCCTCGTACAATCCCGCAAGTTGAGATGAAGGGGTTCCGCTAGTACCGATCAGGAAATCAGTTTGACTGCCCACCACGTTAATAAATAGGCGGAAAAATGAGACTGTCGATTAACTCAAGTAAATTTGTATTTCCACGTGATTTTTTTGATTCTTAATTTATTGTCTGTTTT